>DATHLL010000479.1:0-4220 GCA_035488195.1 Candidatus Elarobacter sp.
TGCGCCGGCGGAGCACCGTCGGTGATCGACTCGAGCGACTGCGCGTCGGCTTGCGCCACGCGCATCGCCTCCTCGGTGTCGAGCCCGGGTGCATCCGCAGCATTGTCATCCTGAGCCTGTCGAAGGACGCCGGCCGGACGCGGTCCGCGGCCTTCGCCGCGTCCCTCGCCGCCGCCGGCACCACCGCGGCCGCGGCCGCCGCGCGTCCCGCGCCGGTTGTCGCGGAAGCGGGCGCCGTCGGCGCCGCCACGGCCCTGGCCGTCGCGCTCGCCGCGCGGGCCTTCGGGGAGCACCTCGCCCTTGTAGATCCAGACCTTCACGCCGATGCGGCCGAAGGTCGTGAACGCCTCGACGTGCGCGTAGTCGATGTCGGCGCGCAGCGTGTGCAGCGGGACCTTGCCGTCGTGGTTGCGCTCGGTGCGCGCGATCTCCGCGCCGCCGAGACGGCCCGAGACCTGCACCTTGACGCCGCGCGCGCCGGCCTTCATCGTGCGCATGATCGCCTGCTTCATCGCGCGGCGGAACGCGATGCGCTTCTCGAGCTGGTCGACGATGTTCTGGCCCACCAGGCGCGCGTCGAGTTCGATCGTCTTGATCTCGACGACGTTGACCTGGACTTGCTTCCCGGTGAGCGTCTCGAGGTTACGGCGGATCTCGTCGATCCCGACGCCGCGCTTCCCGATGATGATCCCGGGCTTGCCGGTGTTGATGATCACGCGGGCCTGGTTCGCGCGCCGCTCGATCTCGACGCGCGAGATCGCGGCCGCGCGCGTCATGCGCCCGAAGTACTTCCGGATCGCGACGTCCTCGTGCAGCCACGCGACGTAGTTCTTCTTCTCGAACCAGCGGCTGTCCCACGTGCGCGTGATGCCGAGGCGCAGGCCGACCGGATGAATCTTCTGTCCCATGGTTTCCTTACGCCCCCGCGCCCGCGGCGGCAGTCTGCTTCTTGCGGCGCGGCGCCGCGCCGGAGCCCGACGCCTTGCGTGAGGCCGCGACCTGCGCTTGGCGCTGCGAGATCGTCTTCAGACCGATCGCCGCGCCGGAGCGCTGCTTCGGCTGGTGCTTCGGAGGCTGCGGCCCGACCGCGATCGTGACGTGCGAGAGCCGCTTGCGCTTGAACGCCGCGCGGCCTTGCGCGCGCGGGTCGAGCCGCTTGGTGAACCCGCCGCCCGGCCCGCCGTCGACGGTGATCCGCGTGACGTAGAGCCCGTCCGAGCTCATGTCGTGGTTGTTCTCCGCGTTCGCGACCGCGCTCTTGAGGAGCTTGAGGATCGGGTCGGCGGCGAAGACGCCGGCGAACTGCAGCAGGACCAGCGCTTCGCGCACGCTCTTGCCGCGGATCGCGTCGGCGACGCGCCGCAGCTTGCGCGGGCCGATCCGCGCGAACTTCAGGTGCGCGACGGCCTCCCGCCGCTCGATCATGGTTGCGCTCATGAGACCTTCGCCTTGTCGCCGGCGTGGCCTTTGAAGATCCGGGTCGGCGAGAACTCGCCGAGCTTGTGCCCGACCATGTTCTCGGTGATGAAGACCGGGATGTGCGCCTTGCCGTTGTGCACGGAGATCGTGTGACCGACCATCGCCGGGACGATCGTCGACGCGCGCGACCACGTCTTGATCACGCGCTTCTCGCGCGCCGAGTTCATCTTCTCGACCTTCGTCATCAGGTGCTCCGCGACGAACGGCCCCTTCTTGAGTGAACGACCCATCTTACTTGGACTTTCTCTTGCGGACGATCATCTTGGTCGTGCGCTTGGTGCGGCGCGTCTTCTTGCCCATCGTCATCTGGCCCCAAGGCGTCGTGGGCGGACGTCCGGAGGTCGAGCGCGCCTCGCCGCCGCCGTGCGGGTGGTCGACGGGGTTCATCGCAATGCCGCGCACCGACGGGCGCTTCCCGAGGTGGCGCTGGCGGCCGGCCTTCCCGATGATCTCGTTCTCGTGATCGAGATTGCCGAGCTGGCCGATCGTCGCGCGGCAGACGACCAGGATGCGGCGGACTTCACCGGACGGCATGCGCACCTGGGCGTAGTCGCCTTCCTTCGCCATCAGCTGCGCCGAGGCGCCGGCCGAGCGGACGAGCTGGCCGCCGGCTCCCGGCTGCAGCTCGATGTTGTGGATCACCGTGCCGAGCGGGATGTTGCCGAGCGGGAGCGCGTTGCCGACCTTGATGTCGGCGGCCGGGCCGGACTCGACCGAGTCGCCGACCTTGAGCAGCGCCGGCGCCAGGATGTAGCGCTTCTCGCCGTCGCGGTAGTGCAGCAGCGCGAGCCGCGCCGAGCGGTTCGGGTCGTACTCGATCGCGGCGACCTTCGCCGGGATCCCGTCCTTCGCGCGCTTGAAGTCGACGATGCGGTACTGCTTGCGGTACCCGCCGCCTTTGTGGCGCGTGGTGATGTGCCCGTTGTTGTTGCGGCCGGAGTGCTTCTTGCGCACCTCGAGCAGCGACTTCTCGGGATCCTTCTTGGTGATCTCGGTGAAGTCGGGCGTGGTGATGAAGCGGCGTCCCGCGCTGGTCGGCTTGTACTTTTTGACGGCCATCGTTTATTGCTCGAAGTAGTTGACGCCGCCGAGTTGGATCTTCTGACCCGGCGCGAGGGTGACGATCGCCTTCTTCCAGTCGGACTGGACGCCGGACGAGCGGCGGCCGCGGCGGGCGAAGTTCTTCTTCTTGCCCATCACGTTGACGGTGTTGATCTTCACGACGGTGACGCCGAAGATCTCGGCGACCGCGGACTTGATCTGCGTCTTCGTCGCGTGCGGGTTCACCTCGAAGGCGTACTGCTGGATCGCGGTCCCCGCCATCGACTTCTCGGTGATCAGCGGGGCGATGATGACGTCGCGCGCGTCCATTACTTCGGCTCCTTGGTGGCGAACTTGCCGGCGAGGGCGTCGTGCGCGGCGGTCGTCAGGACCAGGCGGCCGTAGCCGACCACGTCCTTCACGTCGAGCTCGCCGGTGTGCGTCACGGCGACGCGCTCGAGGTTGCGGCCGGTGCGGCGGAGTGCCGTCCCGACGTTCGCCAGCTCCTCGGTCGCGAAGACGACCAGCGTGCGCGGGCCGCTCTTCGCCGCCTTCGGCGAGCCGAACAGCAGCGTCGCGAGCGCCTTCGTCTTGGTCAGGTCGAACGAGGTAGTGTCGAGCACGGTCACGCCGCCGGTCTGGAACTTGTCGGAGAGCGCGGCGTGCATCGCGGCGCGGCGCTCCTTCTTGTTGAGGCTGGTGACGTACGAGCGCGGCTGCGGGCCGAACACGACGCCGCCGTGCGCCCACTGCGGCGAGCGGATCGAACCCTGGCGGGCGCGGCCGGTCCCCTTCTGGCGCCACGGCTTCTTGCCGCCGCCGCGGACCTCGTCGCGCTTCTTCGTCGACGCCGTTCCGGCGCGCGGGTTCGCGAGCTCGCGGAAGACGGCGCGGAAGATCGCGTTCGCCTTGCCGTCGGTCGCGCCGCTGAACGCGGCGGGCGTCTCTTGTTCGCGCACGACCTTGCCCTGCGCGTCGATGACCTGCGCCATTACGCGCTCACCTTCGCTTTGACGGACTGCCGCACGATCACGAGGCCGTTCTTCGGTCCCGGGACCGGGCCGCGCACGAGCAGCAGATTGCGCTCGGCGTCCGCGCGAACGACTTCCAGATTCTGGTGCGTGACCTTGTCGACGCCGTAGTGGCCGGGGCGGCGGCTGCCGCGGTGGGTGTGGCCGGAGTTCGTGTCGCCGTTCGAGGCGGGCTGGCGGTGGATCATCGAGCCGTGGCTCGCGCCGCCGCCGCTGAAGTTCCAGCGCTTGATGCCGCCGGCGAAGCCGTGGCCCTTCGAGATTCCCTGGACGTCGACGCGGTCGCCCGCGGCGAAGCCGTCGACCGTCACCGTCGCGCCGAGCTCGACGCCGTCGATCCCGGTGCGGAACTCGCGGATGTCGCGCTTCGGCGCGATCCCGGCCTTCTTGTAGTGTCCTTGGAGCGCTTTGGTCAGGCGGCTGGGTTTGACGTCGCCGAACGCGAGCGCGACGGCTTCGTAGCCGTCCGTCTCTTTCGTCTTCTTCTGTACCACGGTGCACGGACCGGCTTGGATCACGGTGACCGGAACGCTCCGGCCGTCGTCCGTGAACACGCTGGTCATCCCGACCTTGCGGCCGATGATGTTCTTCACGTTGATCGATCCCTTACGGATATCCACGGGTCCTGGCGTATCAGTTACGCCTTTCGCCGGGCATGCCTCGCGGGCG
>DATHLL010000480.1:0-2207 GCA_035488195.1 Candidatus Elarobacter sp.
ATAGTGAATGCGTTGTACCGGTACATCGTAGCCGATCCCTAGCTTCTCTTTCGTGATCGCGACGTACGTCGCGATCACCTCGGCATATTGGTGCACATACTCATGCGACGGGAACACGAAGAAGAAAACCGCGCGCCCGCCGGACCCGTCGGCCAACTCCATGGCGGTAGGCCGGAGGTAATTATAATCCTTTCGTTTCGTGCCACGGCCGGGGGCGAACCGCTCAAAAGGCCCCTGTGTGACGCGAAGCCCCCGCTGATTCAGGAAAAGAGCGGCCCATCGGTCGTAGATCCCGTGCACTTCGATGCGGTTCCCGTGGCGAAGGGCATCTTCCACGAGACCTCGTTGCTCGGGCGACAACTTGGTATCGGTAACGTATTTCTCAAGAACATCGCTCGGCATCGTGTGCGCTCGCGGATCGACGGCCGGCGTATCGACGCGAAGCCACTCATCAAAGCAGCCCGGCGGCGGCCCGGAACGTCGGTCGCGATGGGTGGCTTGATCCTTCATCGCCTGCTTGTATTTGCCACTAAACTTATCGTTCCCGGGAGTGAGAAATGAACCCGGCGAACCGCCGCAACTCGTGACCGTGAAGTCCTACGCCGCCCCGTACGTCGCCAGCGACGCCGGCGCCCTCGCCGGCGCGCTCGTTCTGCGGCCCTTCGCTGCGGTCGACCGCCTGCCTCCGATCAAGGGCGAGCCCTCGCCGATCGCGGACCGCGCGATCGAGCAGCACGCCATCTTCACCGGCCGGCTGCGCGCGCTCGGCGTGGCGGTGCACGAGATTGCGCCGGCGACCGAGTCGGCGACGGAGTCGCTGATCGCCGACTGCGCGATCGTGCTGCCGAACGGCGCGGTGATCGCGCGCCCCTCGCAGATCGAGCGGCGTGCCGAGGTCGCCGCGGTCGAAAAGCACCTCGCCGAGCTCAGGATCCCGATCGCCGGGCGGATCGAGGCGCCGGGGCTGCTCGACGCGACCGATGTCGCGCTCGCGCCCGGACGGGTCTTCGTCGGCGTCCCCCGCGCGGGCGCGGGGCTGCGGAGGCGTTCGAACGAGCTGGGCCGCAAGCAGCTCGAGGCGATCGCGGCGCAGCAGGGCTTCCGGGTCGTCGAGCTGGCGGTCGCGAACGACGTGCCGCGGCTGCGCGACGTCTTCTCGGTGGTCGCCTCCGACACGATCGTCGCGGCGCCCGACCGCGTCGACCTGGCCGCGGCGAGCGATCTGCGTTGCATCGAGGTACCGCGCGGCGAGGAGCTCGCCGCCGGCGTGCTGACGCTCGGCGAGCGCCGCGTCCTGGCGAACCTGCGCTTCCGCGAGTCGATCGCGCTGCTGCGCCGGGCGAAGATCACGGTCGAAGCGATCGACCTGTGGGAGTTCGGCAAGGCCGGCTTCGGCCCGTTCGCGCTCGCCCTCGCCTTCAAGCGCTGATGTGCGAATAGCCATCCTCTCGGACATCCACGGCAACGCGCACGCGCTCGACCGGTGCCTCGACGACCTCGCCTCGCGCGGCGGCGCCGACGTGGTCGTCGCGGCGGGCGATCTGTGCATGGACGGCCCGAAGCCGAAGCGCGTGCTGAAGCGGCTGCGCGAGGTCGGCGCGCGCGCGCTGCGCGGGAACACCGATCGCATGATCGGCGAAGGCGCCGCGGCGCAGCAGGATCCCGAGGACGCGCGCGCGGTCGAGTGGACGCGCGCGCAAATCGGCGGCGAGTGGACGCGCTGGCTCGCCGATCTTCCCGCGACGCTGGCGTTCGGCGAGGGCGAGGACGGCCTGCTCGTCTGCCACGCGAACCCGAAGAACGACGACGAGCACTGCTGGCCCGACGCCTACGACGACACGCTCGAGCGCTTCTTCGGCGACGTCCCGCAGCGCACGGTCGCGTTCGGCCACCTGCACCTCTCGTACGTGCGCGTGTGGCGCGGCCGCACGCTGGTCAACGTCGGCTCGGCCGGGCTGCCGAAGGACGGCGATCCGAACGCGCACTACGCGATTCTCACGCAGCGCAGCGGCGGCTGGGAGGTGCAGTCGCGCCGCGTCTCGTTCGACGTCGAGAAGGTCGCGCGTCAACTGCGCAAGAGCGGGATCCCCGACCTCGAGAAGCGGCTCGAGACGCTGTACCGCCACCGCTACCCGAAGCTCGGGCCGCCCGGAGCGGTGATCCCGTGAACGGCGCCGCACCGGTCTCCGCGAACGGGCCGGTTCCCA
>DATHLL010000481.1:0-2159 GCA_035488195.1 Candidatus Elarobacter sp.
ACCGCGCCGAGGACGTCGGAGGCGTACTCTTCCAGCCGGCACGCGAACGCACGGTGCGCCTCGTCCTTGCGCGCCGCAATCGTGCGCTGCGCGAGCTTCAGGGCGCGATCGAACGCTTCGAGCCGCGCGACGTCGGCGCGCGTCGCCGCGAGCGCGTCGTCGAGCGCCGCGACGTCGGCGACGTTGTCTTCGGCGGCGCGCAGCTCGCCTTCGAGGCTCGCGACGAGCCGTTCCGCGTCGTGCGCGCGTCCGTCGAGCTCGATCCGTTTCGCTTCGAGCGCGCGCAGCAGGTGCGGGTCGTCGGCCGCGGCCGGTTCGGTCCCGCTCGCCAACAGCGTTTCGTACTCGGTCTGCAACGCGAACTCGTCGTCGCCGTGCAGGATCGTCGTGCGCTGCATCGCGCGCATCGCGAGGCGCGCGTCGAGCCCGTCGCGCTCGCGGCGGCGCGCGGCGCGCGCTCGCGCCGCGGCTCGCTTCGTCTCGCGATCGCCCGCGGTCGCGCCGGAAGCTGACATCCGTGCGTCGCCCGTGTCACCGGGAACGTCGGTAACGCCGGGAACGTCCGGAACGAGTGCATCTGCGAGCGCGTCGAACCGCGCGGCTTCCGCCGTCGCGGCCTCGCGGGCGACGCGCGAACGCGCGGCGGCCTTCTCGGCCGCGTGCTCGCAGGCTTGCAGCATGACGAAGCGCTGACGCCGGCGGACCAGCTCGTCCACCGTCGCGATTCCGAGCGGTTCGAGCACGCGCGCGACGGCACGCGCCGCGGTGTGTTCTTCCGCGAGCGCGGCGTCGGCGATCCCCTGTTTCGCCTCGGCGGCGCTTCGCCGCGCGGCGCGTGCGCGCTCGCCGCGGATGCCGGCGACCGCGAAGACCGCCGCGACGACGAACGCGATCGCGGTCCACACCCACGCGTGCGCGATCGCCGCGCCGGCGCACGCAACGATCCCGACCAGCGCGGCCGCGAACGCCGCCGCGCTCGCCGCGCCGCGGCCGCCGGCTTCGAGCCGTGCGACCGCCGCTTCGCTGGCGGCGGCGGCGGAACGCGCCTGAGCGGCCTCCGCGTGTGCGGCCGCGGCGCGCAGCGCCTCGAACGCGTCCTCGTCGAACGTTCCGGCGTCGCGGCGGCGTTCCTCGAGCTCGCGGCGCACCTCGGCGCTCAGCGCCTCTTCGGCGGCGTGCCGCTCCGCAGCGTTCGCGACGCTCTCGGCGGAGCGCCAGGAATCGTACGCGTCCTCGAGATCGGCGACCCGGTCGGCCGGGAAGTCCGCGACGTCGTCGAACGCCGCGCGCGCGCTCTGCAGTGCCGCCAAGTCGGCTCGATACTCTTTCAGCGCGTCGAGCCGCGCGCGCAGGTGCGCCGCGCGCAGCGCGCGCGTCCGGCGCTCGAGCTCGCTCGCCTCGACTTCGGCGCGATCGCGCTTCGTGCGCTCCTCGGCGATCCGCTCGCGCAGCGCGGCGAGCGCGTCGAGCGCTGCGCGCGCCTCTTCGGCTGCGCGGAGCTGGCGCTGCTCGAGATCGCGCAGCTTCTTGAGCGGGATGTTCTTGTGCGCGCGCTCCGTGCCGACGTACGTGCGCTGCGCCTGCTCGAGCCGCGCGATCGCGCCGAGCGCCGCGTCCTCTTTCGGCCCGCCGTCGAGCGCCTGCGCGAGCGCGGTCGCGACGTCGCGCGCCGAGCCGCCGTCGAGCGCGATCGCGCGCTGCCGCGCGCACGCGGTCTGCACGAACACCTCGAGCGGGATCTGCAGGTGCGCCTCGCCCGGGCTTAGCGATCGTCCTTTCCCGAGCCGCGCCGCGGCGTCGGCGCCGTCGGCGTCGTAGACGCGCACGCCCTTCCCGTCGCGCTCGAACGCGCGGTGCACCTCCCAGCGCGCGCCGTCCGCCGTCTCGTACGCGAGCACGGTCGAGTACGCGGTGCCGAGCCACGGCCGCCAGCGCTCCTTCTCGCCGCGCTGCAGCCCGTACAGCGAGGCGACGATCGCCGCGGCGAGCGTCGACTTCCCGGCCTCGTTCGGCCCGACGACGACGTTCAGCCCCGGCCCGAACGCGAACGTCCGGTCGGCGAGGCGCCCGAACCCGTCGACGCGGAGCGAGCGCAGGATCACGGGCGGATCTCCGTCCCGGCGAACGCGGCGACCGCGCAGCGCAGCGCCGCGCGCGCG
>DATHLL010000482.1:0-3153 GCA_035488195.1 Candidatus Elarobacter sp.
AGGACGCGCGGGATCTCCGTCTTCGAGGTGTAGACGCGCAGACCGGGGCGGCTGATCCGGCGAAGGCCGGTGATGACCTTCTCCTTCTCGGGGCCGTACTTGAGCGTGATCCGGAGCGTGCCTTGCGGCCCTTCGGACTTCAGCTCTTCCAGCCCGGTGATGAAGCCTTCGTCGAGCAGGATCTGCGCGACGGCCTTCTTCATCTTCGAGGCCGGGATGTCCACGGTCTGGTGGTTGACGTTGTTCGCATTGCGGATCCGCGTCAGCAGATCGGCGATCGGATCGGTGATGACTCCCATGATGCTCCTACCAGCTCGCCTTGGTCACGCCGGGGATGAAGCCGCGATGCGCGTTCTCGCGGAAGCAGATGCGGCACATGCCGAACTTGCGGTAGTACGCGCGCGGCCGGCCGCAGACTTTGCAGCGGTTGTGTCCGCGCACGCTGAACTTCGGCGTGCGCTTCGACTTCTCGATCAGCGAGGTCTTGGCCATTATCGCGTCGCTCCGGTCGCCTGCGGCTTCGTCAGCGGGAGACCCATCTGGGTGAGGAACTCGGTCGCCTCTTCGTCGTTCTTGGCCGTCGTCACGATGACGATGTCCATCCCGCGCGCCTTGTCGACCTTGTCGAAGTTGATCTCGGGGAACACGAGCTGCTCGCGCAGGCCGAGGTTGTAGTTGCCGCGCCCGTCGAACGAGCGGCGGTTCAGCCCGCGGAAGTCGCGGATGCGTGGCAGCACGATGTTGAACAGCTTGTCGAGGAACGTGTACATCCGCTCGCCGCGCAGCGTCACCTTGGCGCCGATGTTCATCCCCTCGCGGAGCTTGAACGCCGCGATCGACTTCTTCGCCTTGGTGATCACCGGCTTCTGGCCGCTGATCGTCGTCAGCTCGGCGACCGCCGCGTCCAGCGCCTTCGAGTTCTGGATCGCGTCGCCGACCGACATGTTGATGACGACCTTCTCGAGCTTCGGGATCTCCATCGGGTTCTTGTAGCCGAACCGCTCGCGGAGGCTGTTCCGGACCTCGTTCTCGTACTTCTCTTTGAGTCTCGCTGCCATGACTATCGTGCCTTGCTCGGGACGAGCAGCTCTTCGCCGGACCGCACGCTGACGCGCACGGAGGTGCCGTCGGGGCGGCGCGTGCGCCGCACGCGGGTCGGCTTGTCGGTCTTCGGGTCGATCACCATCAGCGCGCTGAGCGGAACCGGCGCTTCCTTCTCGAGGATGCCGCCGCTCTGCACGCCGGTCGCGCCGGGCTTCGTGTGGCGCTTGACCACGTTGATCCCCTCGACCGTCGCGCAGCCGTCCTTCGGCCACACGTGCTTGACGATGCCGCGCTTCCCTTTGTCCTTGCCGCGCCGCAGGACGACCGTGTCGCCCTTGACGATCTTCGACTTCACCGGGGACGCCATGCTAGAGCACCTCCGGCGCCAGCGAGGCGATCTTCAGGAACCCGCGGTCGCGCAGTTCGCGGCACACCGGCCCGAAGACGCGCGTCCCGCGCGGGTCGAGGTTGTCCTTGTCGCCCTTGATGATCACGCACGCGTTCTCGTCGAACTTGATCACCGAGCCGTCGGGCCGGCGGAACGGATGGCTGGTGCGAACCACGACCGCCTTGACGACCTGGCCCTTCTTGACCGCGGCGCCCGGGATCGCGCTCTTCACCGTGCCGACGATGATGTCGCCGACGTGCGCGTAGGGATGGCGCGACCCGCCGCTGACGTGGATGCACAGCAGCTCGCGCGCGCCGGAGTTGTCGGCCACCTTGAGCCGCGTCTCTTGCTGGATCATGCTACTTCGCCCGCTCGAGGATCTCGACCAGCCGCCAGCGCTTGTCGCGCGACATCGGCCGGCACTCCTGGATGCGCACCAAGTCGCCCGTCTTCGCCTCGTTCGTCTCGTCGTGCGCCTTGAAGCGCGTCGACTGGCGGACGACCTTCTTGTAGACGGGGTGCGGGACGCGCGTCTCGGTGACGACGACGATGGTCTTGTCCATCTTGTCGCTCGCGACGCGGCCTTGCTTGACGCGGCGGCGGTTAACGCGCGACGCGGCGGTTGCGGCGTTCTCGCCGTTCACGTTAGGCTGCTCCATGGCGGTCCTGGGATTGGCGGTCATTCTGAGCTTGTCGAAGAACGGCGATCTTCTTCTCGGAGATCGCGGTCTGGATCTGGGCGTAGGTGCGGCGGACGAGCTTCACGCGCGAGAAGTCGCTGAGATGCCCGGTGCGCAGCGAGAAGCGGAGGTTGAAGAGCTCTTCCTTCGTCTCGCGGGCGCGCTGCTGCAGCTCGGTCAACGAGAGTTCGCGCAGAGCGCGCAGGTCGTTGCGCTTCATCAGATCGCGACCTCCTGCTCCTGCTCGGCGCGCGTGACGATCTTGGTCGAGATCGGCAGCTTCTGCGCCGCGAGGCGCAGCGCTTCGCGCGCGGTCTTCTCTTCGACGCCGGCGAGCTCGAAGAGGACGCGGCCAGGACGGAGCACGGCGACCCAGAACTCCGGATTGCCCTTACCGGAACCCATGCGAACCTCGGCCGGTTTCTTCGTCACCGACTTGTCGGGGAAGACCTTGATCCAGACCTTGCCGCCGCGCTTGATGTGACGCGTCATCGCGATACGCGCGGCCTCGATCTGCCGGTTGGTCATCCACACCGGCTCGAGCGCCTGCAGGCCGTACTCGCCGAACGTCAGCGTGTTGCCGACCAGCGCCTTGCCGCGCATGCGGCCGCGGTGCTGGCGGCGCCATTTCACTCTCTTCGGGGTCAGCATGTTCTAACGTCCAACCTCTCCGGATCCGGCGTTGTCGTCTTCGGGCCCGGTCTTGAGCTCGGGGCGGTTATGCGTGCCGCCGCCGGGCGCGGGTTCGGTGTGATGCGCGGTCGGCGCGCTCGACTCGGCGCCGGGGCGCTCGGCCTCGTCGACCGTGCCTTGCGAGTCCGGGTTCGTCTGCGAGGTCTCGCCGACGACGCCGCGATCGGCGCGCACGGCGTCGCCGTGCTCGCGATAGCCGGTGTCCATCCCCGCATGCGGGGCGTTCGGCTTCGCGCCTTCCGCCGGCGGAGCGCCGTCGGTGACCGACTCGAGCGACTGCGCATCGGCTTGCGCGACGCGCACAGCCTCGGCGGTGTCGAGACCCGGCGCGGTCGTCGCGCCCGTGGT
>DATHLL010000483.1:0-11572 GCA_035488195.1 Candidatus Elarobacter sp.
GTCGCGGACTGCGGCGTGCGCCCGGAGATCCTCGCCTTCTTTCGAGCGCAGCGCATCGCGATCGTCCCGGGCGCGCGCGATCGCTTCTCGCGCAACGGCGGGATCGAGGTCGACACGCGGTTGCCGCCGCAGCAGCCGATCGTGCTGCACGAGCTGCTGCACGCCTATCAAGCGTTCGTCATGCCGCAAGGCGCGCGCAACCCGGATATCCTCGCCTTCTACAACGAGGCGCGCGACGGCGGCCTGTATCCGGCCGGCTCGTACGTGCTGGTGAACCCGATGGAGTTCTTCGCCGTGACCGGGAGCCTGTATCTGTCGGGACACGTCGACCGGCCGCCCGGGACGCGCGAGAACCTTCGCGCGAAGCAGCCCCGTTACGACGCATGGCTGCGACAGCTTTTCGGCGTCGACAAGTAGCGCGACGCCGTCCCGCGAAGCAGCCGGGATGACGACGACCGCCGCGCCCGCTTCAGCCCTGCGCGAACGCCTGCTGGCGTTCATGGATGCGGAGGTCTACCCGAACGAGCACGTCTACGAGGAGCAGCTCCGGGCCAGCCCGACGCCGTGGATGCAGCCGCCGATCATGGACGAGCTGCAGGCGAAAGCGCGCTCCGCCGGCCTTTGGAATCTGTTCCTCCCCGAGCCCGAGTGGGGCGCGAGGCTCACCAACCGCGAGTACGCGCCGCTCTGCGAGATCATGGGCCGCTCGCACATCGCACCCGAGGTCTTCAACTGCAGCGCCCCCGACACGGGGAACATGGAGGTCTTCGCGCGCTACGGCAGCGATGCGCACAAGGAGCGCTGGCTCAAGCCGCTGCTGAACGCGGAGATCCGCTCCGGCTTCTCGATGACCGAGCCCGACGTCGCGTCGTCCGACGCGACCAACATCAGCGCGGAGATCGTGCGGCGCGGCGACGAGTACGTGATCAACGGCCGCAAGTGGTGGACGTCCGGCGCCGGCCACCCGCGCTGCAAGGTGCTGATCTTCCTCGGCCGCTCCAACCCCAGCGCGCCGCCGCACCGCCAGCACACGATGGCCGTCGTCCCGATCGACGCGCCCGGCGTGAAGGTGCTGCGCACGCTCTCCGTCTTCGGCTACGACCACGCGCCGCACGGCCACGCCGAGATCGACTTCGAGAACGTCCGCATCCCGGCCGAGGACGTGCTCGTCGCCGAAGGCCACGGCTTCGAGATCGCGCAAGGCCGGCTCGGCCCCGGGCGGATCCATCACTGCATGCGCGCGATCGGGCTCGCCGAGCGCGCGCTCGAGGCGATGGTGAAGCGGGTGAAGTCGCGCACTGCGTTCGGGCGGCCGCTCTCCGAGCAGGGCGTCATCATGCAGTGGATCGCCGAGTCGCGGATCGAGATCGACCAGTCGCGGCTGCTCGTGTACGACGCCGCGGAAAAGCTCGACGCGTTCGGCAACAAGGTCGCGCGCAACGAGCTCGCGATGGTGAAGGTCGCCGCGGCGAACATGGCGTGCCGCGTCGTCGACCGGGCGATCCAGGCGTTCGGCGCCCGCGGCGTGAGCCCCGACGAAGAGCTGGCCTCGATGTACGCGCACGCGCGGACGCTGCGGCTGGTCGACGGCCCCGACGAAGTCCACCTGCGGTCGATCGCGAAGTTCGAGCTGCAGAAAGCGTGAGCCGGACCGACCCGCTCGACGCGCTCGGGCTGAGCCTGCAGCGCGGCGCGGCGGAGCTGCACGTCGTGCGGCACGCCGACGCCGTCCCCGCCTCGGACGACGCGTTCGCCGTCTACGACGACTACGAGGCGCACC
The DNA here is from genome assembly GCA_035488195.1 of Candidatus Elarobacter sp. Classification (GTDB taxonomy): domain Bacteria; phylum Vulcanimicrobiota; class Vulcanimicrobiia; order Vulcanimicrobiales; family Vulcanimicrobiaceae; genus Vulcanimicrobium. Next base: position 1,781 of record DATHLL010000483.1, read on the forward strand.
CGCTCAGCGAGCGCGGCCGCGCGCAGGCGCACGCGCTCGGCGAGCGCTTCGCCGAGCTGAGCCTCGCTGCGGTCTACGCGAGCCCGATCCGCCGCGCGCGCGAAACCGCCGAGGCGATCGCGGCCGCCGCCGGCGTGGAGATCCAGGACGAGCCCGGCGTGCGCGAGATCGCGATCGGCGCGATCGACGACGCGCGCGCGATGACGATGCGCGCGCGGCTGGAGTGGCTGGCGATGGTCGCGATGCGCGACGGCTCGTGGACCGGGATTCCGGGGACCGAGCCGTCGCACGAGGTCCGCGCGCGGATGCTGAGCGCGCTCGACGCGATCGCCGCGCGCCATCCCGGCCGCCGCGTCGCGGTCGTCTCGCACGCGGGCGCGATCAACGCCGCGCTCGGCGCCATCATGGAAACGGCGCACGACTTCGTCTTCCCGCTCGCCAACGCGTCGGTGTGCGTCGTGCGGATCGGCGGCGGCCGCCGGCTGCTGATGAGCGCGAACGAGACCGCGCACCTCGCCGCCGTCCCCGCGCGGGCGCGCCGGTGACCGCGCGCCCGTTCGACGATCCCGAGACGATCGAGGTCCGCGACGAAGAGCGGCTCGACACGACGCGGCTCGAGCCGTACCTGCGCGAGCACCTCAAGGGCGCCGAAGGCCCGATGCTGCTGCGCCAGTTCGGCGGCGGCCACGCGAACCTGACGTACCTGGTGCGCTTCGGCGAGCGCGAGTGGGTGCTGCGCCGCCCGCCGCTCGGCCCGGTCGCGCCGGGCGCGCACGACATGCGGCGCGAGCACCGCGTGCTCTCGAACCTCTACCGCGGCTACCCGCTCGCGCCGCGCAGTTTTCTGCTCTGCACCGACCACGCGATCGTCGGCGCCGACTTCTTCGTGATGGAGCGCCGCCATGGGATCGGGCTGCGCGCGCGCGTCCCCGAGCCGTGGGCGCACCGGCCCGACGTGCTGCGCGGGGTCGGCGAGGCGCTGATCGACGATCTCGCCGCGCTGCACGCGGTCGATCCGGCGAGCGTCGGCCTCGGCGAGCTCGGCAAGCCCGAGGGCTACGTCGAACGCCAGCTCACGGGCTGGATCGAGCGCTGGAACAACGCGCTCACGCCCGACGTCGGTCCGGCGGAGCCGTTCGTCGGCTGGCTGCGCCAGACGCGCCCGAAGCAGCGCCGCACGGCGCTGATCCACAACGACTACAAGCTCGACAACACGCTGCGCGACGCGCACGACCCGCGCCGAACGGTCGCGGTGCTCGACTGGGACATGTGCACGCGCGGCGAGCCGATGATGGACCTCGGCTATCTGCTCGGCCTGTGGGCGCAGAAGGACGATCCCGACACGCTGCTCCACGGCCGCATGCCGACCTGGCTCGACGGCTTCCCGACCCGCCGAGAAGCCGCCGAACGCTACGCGACCAAGAGCGGCGCGGACGTCGACGACCTGCACTGGTACGTCGTCTTCAGCGTCTTCCGCTACGCCGTGATCCTCCAGCAGATCTACATCCGCTACGTCCGCGGCCAGACGCACGACGAGCGCTTCAAGGAGTTCGGCGCCGTGGTCAACCAGCTCACCGAACGCGGCCTCGCGCTCATCGACTCGGGCGAGGTGTAGCGCGCGGCCGCCGGACGGAACCCGTGGAGTTTCCGGCGGCCGCGCGTTTCGCTGAGCTCTACTTGGCGATCGTCGCGTTCAGCGCGTCGACGTCGAGCGTTCCCAGACCCGTCGTGTAGTCGTAGTTCGGGAGCGCGGTGTAGACGCCGTTCCCGCCGCTGATCACGTCGTGGAACCCGCCCACGTTGATCGTCGGCGGCGGCCCGAGCAGCTTCGTGCCGGGCGTCGCGACGCTGAACGCGTGGTAGAGCGCGGGCGACGCGTAACCGATGCCGGGATGCGCTTGCAGCATGCGCGCCCACACGCCGGCTGCGAGCGGCGATGAGAGGCTCGTCCCGCCGATCACCGTCCAGCCGGTGCTCGCGGTGTAGAGGATCATCCCGGTCTGCAGGTCGCCGTCCATCGAGACGTCCGGAACGCCGCGGAAGGTGAGGCCGACCGGAGTGCTGCTCGCGGGCTGCACGCCGTTCTGCCAGTACGGCGAGTACTCGAACTGCGAGATCCCTCCGCCGCCGGCGTTCCAAGCCGACTCGCCTTGATACGAGCCGTCGTACTGCGACCACAGCGTCGTCCCGCCGACCGCGACGACGTACGGCGAGGCGCTCGGGTACTCGACGAGCGGCGCGCCGCCCGGGACGCCGTTCGGGTTGCCGACGGAGCAGAACGACCCGGTGTCGCCGGTCGAGGAGAACATCGTCTGCCCCTGCACCGCGCCTTCGAGGAAGATCTCGTCGTCGAGGAGCATCGAGCCGTCGACGTACGGGAACGCCTCGCAGCCGCCGAACGACGCGTTGCCGACCTGCGCGAGATCGTCGCTGACCCAGCGGTTGAAATCGAGCGCGAGATCCGAGTCGGTCATCGAGGTCGCCGCGTAGACGTACAGCGTGGAGACGTTGCCGGCCATCCCGGTCGACGCGCTCATGTCGAGCGTCCACTCGTCGGCGCCCGACGTGTCGGGGCTCGCCAGACCCGTCTGCTTCACCACGACCGGAACCTGCGGCAGACCGTCGCCCTGCTCGTTGACGCGGAAGTCGTCGATCGCCGGCTGCACGTTCCCCTCGGCCATGATCGCGACGCTGACGCCGTCGGCCGTCGGCGTAGTGTTCGCGTCGTACGCGCGCCAGTAGTCGGACGGCGTGTAGTTGCGCGGGCAGCCCGTCGTGTACGCCTGCGGCGTCGGAATCGGCTGCGGCGAGGGCAGCCCGATGATGAACACGCTCGAGATCGCGCACGGCGACTCGGGCTGCGGCGCGGCCGCCGAAGCGGTCGCAGCCGCGTGGTTGACGTGCACGCCGCTCTTGCGCGGGCCGACGGTGAACGCCGGGACGTTGTTGAGGCCGAGCACGGCGACGACGATCCCGTTCAGCGCGCTCGGAACGTATGCGGCCGTCGTGTTCGCGTAGACGGTCGTGCCGTTGAGGCTGAACGCGTGCAGCGTCGTGTCGAACGCCTTCGCGACGCTCGCCGCGCTGCCGGTCGCGCTGACGATCAGGTTGTTCGGCTCGACCGAGACGTTCGAGAAGCCCTGGCTCTGCAGGTAGCTCGTGACCTGGCCGACCTCGTTCGTCGTCGGCCCGAACTGCGCTTTGACGGCGCTCGGCGACATCTTCACGTGCGCGGCCGCGGCCTGCTTCATCTGATCGACGTTGTGGAGCTGCAGCCCCAGCCGGACGGTCAGCGTCTTCGCGGCGTCGAGCGCGCCGAGGTCCGTGGCGTTCTTCAGCGCGAGCGCCTGGGTCGCCGTCGGCGCCCAGCCGGACGGGACGGTTCCGGTCGTCGCCGCGGCGCGCGTCGAGTGCGTCCCGGCCGACGAAGGCGAGGTGCCGCCGGCGGCGACGCCGCCCGGCGGAAGCATCGATCCGACGCTGTGCCCGCCCGAGCACGATGCGGTGACGAGGCCGAGCGCGATCGCTCCGGCGGTGAGTCTCTTCATGCGGGTTCCAATCCTCCTCATCCGCAGCGTACGGTCCGTGGGAGGCACCCGACATACCGAAAACCGGGTACGCGGCGGCAGCGCCGGAACCCCGGGAAACGCAAGAGGGCACCGCGCGTCCGCGGTGCCCTCACTGCAGTCGGCGGGGGAACCCTGTCCCGCCGGCTACGCGATCATCGTAGCGGTACCGGCTGGGAACCGGACATACCGCAAACCGGGTAGACACCGAGATCGCGTGCGGATCGGGCGAAGCCCGAACGCGAAGGGTCCGGCACCGCCGGACCCACTACAGCCCCGAGACGCCGGCCGGAGAGCCGAGCCCGGTCAGGGGCCGGTAACCGGCGGCGCCGTCGATGTGACGGAAGCCGCTCTGCCAGTGCAGGTACGAGTAGCCCGGGCTCTGCGGGTGCCCCGAGAGGGCGTACGCGGCCGCGATCAGCGGCGCGCCGACGCTCGTCCCGCCCGCGACGTACCAGCCGCCGCCGGCGGTGCTGAACGTCGCGACGCCGGTCTGCGGATCGGCGACGGCGGCGACGTCGACCGCCTCGCGCGTCTTGCAGTTCAGCTTGCTCTGGAACCACGGCTTCGTGCTGTACTTGCTGCAGCCGTGGCCGGTGTACTTCCAGCCGGTCTCGCTCCAGGAGCCGCCGGCGTTCGAGAGCGACGTCCCGCCGACCGCGGTCACGTACGGCGACGAGGCGGGGTACGACGCGTAGCCGCGGTCGCCCGAGCTTGCCGTGATCGCGACGCCGTCGTGCCGGAAGTGCGCGTCCTCGGCGCTCTGGCCCGGCCACTCGATCGCGTAGTAGCTGTTGCTGACGGCGCTCGCCCCGAGCCGGACCGCCGCGTCGACCGAGGCGCCCAGGTCGTCGAGCGACGCCGAGTCGGCTTCGACCAGCACGATCGAGCAGCGCGGGCACGCCGCCGAGACCATGTCGAGGTCGAGCGCGGTCTCCTCGGACCAGGCGGTGTTCGCCGCGGGGTACGAGCCGGCCGCTCCGCGCTGGTTGACCTTGCGCAGGCAGCCGTTCGCGCTGGTGCATGCCGGCAGCCCGAACGCCGACCGGTAGACCGCGAGGTCCGACTCCGCCGTCGGATCGTCGTACGCGTCGATCACCGCGACCGTCCCGCCCGCGCTCGCGGCCGGGAGGCCGTAGGCGCTCTGCAGGTCGGCGGGGTGGAACCCGGCGATCATCGTGGCCGGGAGCCCCGGCGTCGCGGTCGGCAGGATGTTCGTGTCGATCGCGATCGTGCAGGACGCCGATCCCGCCGGCGGGGCCCCGGGGCACGGCATGTTCGCACCCGGCAGCGCGTTGCTCGCCTCGCCGGGGAGCGCGTTGCTGGCCTCGCCCGGAAGCGCGTTGCTGGCCTCACCCGGGAGCGCGTTGCTGGCCTCGCCGGGGAGCGCGTTGCTGGCCTCACCCGGGAGCGCGTTGCTGGCTTCTCCGGGCGTGGCGCTGTTCGCGTCCTGGTGCGCGCGCAGACCGGCCGCAGCCACCAGGCCGTGGGCGGGCGATGCGGGGAGCGTCCCCGCGCCGCCGCAGCCGGCGAGGGCGAGGACACCAAGGAGGATCAGGGTTCGCTGCACGTTCGTCGGGCTCCGGACGAGCATGTTGGGATGGGGCCCTCGGCGAGGCCCCCGAGGCGATATACCCAGCTCCGAGAAGATGACCGGCCGCCGACCGGCGAAAACCCGGTGATTCCGCTCACTCGTTTGCTGCGCACCCGCCTGAACGACCGCCTGAGCCGTGCGGCGCGCTTCCCCGTCACGCTGATCGTCGCGCCCGCCGGGTTCGGGAAGAGCGTCGCGCTGCGCGACTTCGTGGAGACCGCCCGCATCGACGCGGTGCGGTACGACGTCGTGCGCGAGGACCGCACGCTGATGGCGTTCGTGCAGGGGCTGAGCGCCGCGCTCGCGCCGGTTGCGCCGAGCGCGCTCGCCGCCTTCCCGGCGATGGAGCAGCGCGTGGTGGGTGCCGCCGATCCGGTTCGCGAGCTCGGGAACTGGTTCGCGGAGCACCTCAAGCGCACGGTCTGCACGATCGTGATCGACGACCTCCACCACGCGGCCGTCGAGCCGAACACCGTGAAGCTCCTGGTCGACCTCGTCGAGCGGAGCGGCGAGCGGATCCGCTGGATCATCGCGACGCGCTCCGACGCCGGCCTCCCGATCGCGTCGTGGATCGGCTACGGCCGGATGGACTATCCCGTCGGGGAGGACGACCTGCGCTTCACCGCCGACGAGGCGCTCGCGACGGCCGACGAGGCGGAGGCCGAGGCGGGACCGGAGGAGATCGAGGCGCTGCGCGAGCTCACCGGCGGGTGGCCGATCGCGCTCTCGATCGCACTGCGCACGCGCACGCACGCGGCGGATCTCCGCGCGGCCGCGAGCGGGACGCGCGAGATGGTCTACCGCTATCTCGCCGAGCAGGTGTTCGCGGGTCTCTCGCGCGCGCAGCAGCGCTTTCTCCTTCGCACGTCGACGTTCCCGACGTTCGACGCCGAGATCGCCGAAGCGCTCGGCGCCTCGCCGGAGTTCCTCGCCGAGCTGCGCCGCACCGTGACGTTCCTGAGCACGCCGTCCGCTTCGGAATACCGCTATCACGATCTGTTCCGCGACTTCCTCGAGCGCGAGCTGCGGCGCAGCGGCGCGAGCGAGTGGTACGCCGCGCACGTCGAAGCCGGCGAGCTGCTCGAATGCCGCGGCGAGCGGGCCGCGGCGCTGGCGCTGTACGCGAAGGTCGGCGCGGTCGAGCCGATCGTGCGGGTCCTTTCGGCGCACGGGATCGAGCTGCTCGAGCGCGGTCAGAGCGAGCTGCTCGCCGGGGCGCTCGAAGCGGTCCCCGAGCAGCAGCGCCGCGAGCACGCCGCGCTGCTCGGCGTGCGCGCGATGCTCGACGCGAACCGCGGCCGCTTCGATCTCGCCGAAAGCGGTTTCGTCGCGGCGATCGAGCGCGCGCACGACGCGAGCCTGCGGGTCGCGCTCGTGCACCGCTACGCGATCGAGCTCGTGCGCCAGGACCGCGACTGCGTCGCGCTGCTCGAACCGTACGCGGACGACGAGTCGCTCCCGCTCTCGCTGCGCGTCCCGATGATGGGGACGCTCGCGACCGGATACGTCCGCGCCGGGCGAGTCCCCGACGGGCTCGCGGCCGTCCGCCGCGCCCTCGAGCTGCAGGACGCGCTCGATGACGACCGGCGCGCGCGCTTGTACCAGCAGGCGGCGTACGTGCACCAGCACGCGCAGGCGCGCGAGCGCGTCCGCACCTACGCGATGCGCGCCGTCGAGCTCGCGACCGCGCGCGGTCTGTTCGAGGTCGCGGCGCGCGCGTACAGCGTGCTCTATCTCGAGGCGTTCGAGGACGGCGACGACCCGATCGGCTTGCTGGCGATCCTCGACAAGCTCCAGGAATGCGCGCGCAAAGGCGCGAGCCGTCAGGCGCGGATCTTCGGGATCGTCGACGCGTACGCGATCGAGGTCGAGCGCGACGACGAAGCGGCGATCGAAGCGCTCGAGCGCGAGCTGCTCGCCGACGACCCGGAGGTGCTGCGCGGATACGCGGCACTGCTCCCCGCGCAGGCGCTGCGCGCGGCGTGGGAGGCCGACTTCCGGCGCGCGTACGAATTGCTCGCAGGCACGGCTTCGAGCCAGTCGAGCGACGAGCGGGGCGCGCTGCGCGCCGCGGAGACGGCGCTGTACGCGTTCGCCGCCGGCTTGAACGACGAAGGCGAGGCCTCGCTGCGCGAGGCGGCGGTGCTGCTCGAGCGCTGCAAGCCTTCGCTGCGCGTCGCGCGCGCGCAGCTCACGCTCGCGATCGCCGAGCTCGTCCGCGGGCGCTCGTCGGCCGCGCACCGCCATCTCGCCGAGGCCGAACGCCGGCTGACGCCGCAGACGCGCCGTCTGCGCGCGTTCGTCAACGCAGTGCGCGCGCTCGCGCGCGTGCAGCTCGGCCAGGCCGACGCCGCGGCGCTCGCCTCCGCGCTCGAGCGCCTGCGCGCGGAGCACTACGGCGGGATCGCCCGGATGCTGGCCGCGCTCCCCGCGGCGCGCACCGAAGAGTCGGGCTACGCGCAGCTCACCCCGAGCGAGCGCGAGATCCTCCAACTGCTCGCGAAGGGCGCGAGCACGAAGGACGTCGCGGCGAAGACCGGGCGCAGCCCGCAGACCGTCGACACGCACATCCGCTCGATCTGCCGCAAGCTGAACTGCAGCGGCCGCCGCGAGGCGATCGCCATCGCGACCGGTGCCGGCTGGGTCAGCGTCTGACGCTCACGAAAGGACACGCATGGAACCGCTCGATCTCGAAGCCCGCCCGCCGCGCGGCCCGCGCGAAGAGCTGCTCGGAGTCTGCTTCCTCCCGCGCACGATCGACAAGATCCGCGGCGAGCTCCCGGGCGGCAAGCTCGGCGGATATCTCGTCGCCGAGAGCACGATGAGCTCGTACGTGCTGCACAAGCTCGGGATCCCGCTCGACGAGCTGCGCGAGGCCGTCGCGCGCGCGGCGAACGAGGACGAGCTGGTCGACTGGCTTCGGCCGCGCGTCGACCCCGCCGTCGCCGCGCAGATCAACGCGAAGCTCGCGAAGTCGGCGATCAGCGACGCGCCGCCGGAGAAGCTGGAGATCATCCGGCAACGGCATCCGGTCCTGGCCGAGCGCCCCGACGTCGACAACGCGTTCGAGATGCTCGAGCTCGACGACGCACGCGTCGGCGCCTAAAACTCAACGCTCCAAGGTTCCGGTCAGCTCGCCGAGCGCGGCGACGTGGCCGGCGATCGCGTCGAGCAGGCGGCCGCGGGTCGGCGGCTGGTCGAAACGCGGGACGTAGGCGACCGCGAGCAGCGTGAAGACGTAGCTGTGCGCGCCGTGGCCGGGGAGCGGCGCGGGCGGGACGTAGCCGCGGCGGCCCGCGCCGTTGTAGCCCATCTCGACCTGCGTCCCGTCGAGGGCGCCGGCCGGGAGCGACGTGGTCGCCGGGTCGATCGCGTACGCGAGCGCGTGCGTGAGCGGGCGCAGCAGCGGCGCGTCGACGTCCTCGACGACCAGGACCAGGGTCTTGGCCTCGGGCGGGACGCCGCTCCACTCCAGCGGCGGCGAGGCCTTCCCGCCCGGCATCGGGCCGCCGTTCGCGAACGCGGGGCTGCGCAGCGCGATCGTCCGCGGCGCCAGCGAGAAACGAACGTCCTCGGCGACGCGGTACTCCGCGCCGGCGCGCCAGCGCCGCAGCCGGCGCCCGAACAGCCGCATCAGCACGCGCGCGTCCCCGCGCGGCGCGCGAGCGCGCTCAGTTGGCGATGAGCTCGATCGTCATGAAGATGCCGGTCTGCGCGGCCGTCGACGAGGAGGCGTTCGGGCTGAGATTCACCTGCACGTCCTCGGCGCCGTAGAACGAGGCGATCGCGCCGCCGTTCACCGTCGGCCCGGCCATCGACATCACGCTCAGTCCCGAGGTCGAGGGCGAGTAGTACTCCAGCCCGCCGGTCCCCGGATTCCCGGGGACGGTGCCGCCGCTCGACGCCCCGCCCGCGCCCTGCGGGACGATGTTCCCGCCTGCCGCGCAGCTCGTCAGGTTCTGGCCGGTGTAGGTTCCGGCGGCCGGGTTGCCAGACCGCCCCGAGGCGACGACCGGCGCGATCGCCGGGGCCAGCGGGAAGCTGCCGCCGCCGTTCGGGAAGGCGCAGATCCCGATCCCGGTCGTCGGCGCCGCGTCGAGGTACTCGCTCACCGAGAAGCCGGCGGCGTCGTTCGTCTGCACCCCGATCGCGATCGCGTTCTTGTAGAGGCAGGCCGTCGGGGCGGCCGTGTTCCGCGTCAGCGCGCCGAACGTCAGCGTGTAGGCGACCTCGGTGCCGGAGCCGGCGCAGACACCCGCCGCGCTGGGGAGCAGCGTCGGGGTCGCGAGCCCCTGGGTGGGGGTCGTGCTGTACTGCGTCACGATCGAGAGCGAGGAGGTCGCGGCGCTCGTCCACTGGATCTGCGCTCCGCCGGTCTGGGTCGACGACGCGCGCGCGAACGACGCCGGCGCGAGAAGCACGGCGACGAGGGCGGACGCGGCGAAGAGGCGTTTCACGAAGGCAAATCCTTTGCATCCCCGGCCCGGGACAAACACCGAGCCCGGCATCGCCTTCCTGGCGACCCGAGAGATCAGACGCTTTCGATGATCGGACGCCCACGGGGCGCAGTTTAGCCTACTCCCCCGCCGCCCCCGCCGCGAGCGGCCGCCGCGGGCCGGCCCGGCGCGCCTG
>DATHLL010000484.1:0-5062 GCA_035488195.1 Candidatus Elarobacter sp.
GAACGTCGTGGCCGACGGATCGCTCAAGCCGCAGCGCGTCACGCTGCGGCTCAAGGACGTCACGTTCGACGAGGCGCTGGCGGCGCTCGCGACGGCGTACGGTTTGCGCGCGCATCGCGACGCGCGCGTCGTCTTCGTCGGGGACGCGGCCGCGATGCTGCGGCGCTTCCCGGACGACGCGGCGAACGCGCCGGCGACGGAGACGATCCCGCTGCGCAACCTGCGCGCGAGCGAGGCGGTGAAGACGCTGCGCGCCGCCGTCCCCGACGGCACGCTGCTCGCCGAGGACCGGCGCAACGCCGTGCTCGTCGGCGGCGGCGACGACGTCCGCGCCTCGGTGCGCGCGCTGCTCCGCGACCTCGACGCGCCGGGCCGCCAGGTGATGATCGAGGTCCGCGTCGCCGACGTGCAGCCGATCAACGACACCACAAATGTCGGCGTCCAGTTCGGCGGACCCGGCTACGGCTCGGGCGCGCTCGGACAGTTCCCGTACACGCTGACGAAGAGCGCGATCACGGTGAACGCGCAGATCGACGCGCTCGTCCAGCGCGGCCGCGCCTCGATCCTCGCGCAGCCGCGGATCGCGACGCTGAACAACCGCGAAGCCTCGCTGCTCGTCGGCGAGCAGTACCCGGTCGTCACGGTGAACCAGCAGACCGGCTTCCCCAGCGTGCAGACGATCGACGTCGGCGTCCGCCTCCGGCTCACGCCGACGATCGGCGCCGACGGCACGATCACCGCCGACCTTCATCCGGAGTACAGCCAGATCATCGGTTTCAACAACAGCTTTCCGATCGTCGCGAACCGCAAGGTCGACGCGACGCTGCGCGTGCGCGACGGCGAGACGATCGTGCTGGGCGGGCTGTTCCAAGACGTCGACTCGGAGACCGTCACGAAGTTCCCGATCCTCGGCGATCTCCCGGTGCTCGGCGGTTTCTTCCGCAACCGGCAGACCTCGCACACCAAGGACGAGGTCGTCTTCTTCATCACCCCGCACGTGCTCGCGGCGAGCGAGCGCGACTAGGTCAGCTCGACGCGAGCCGGATCAGCGCGTACATCGCCAGCAGCCCCAGAATCCCCGAGGCGACCGCCATCCCGATCGCGACGTTCGGGCGCAGCGTGTGCCAGCGGTGCTCGATCAGCGCGCGCCGCTCCGCGACGTAGCGGTACGCGCCGAAAAGCGCCATCGCGATCCCGCCGATCACCATCAGCACCCCGGAGACCAGCGAGAGGAACGCCCGCGGGTCGAGCCGCGCGATGACGAAGCCGAAGCCGATCATCGCCAGCGAAGTGCGGACGTACGCGAGGAACGTGCGCTCGTTCGCGAGATGGTCGCGAACGGTCGGCTCGACCTGGACTTCCCTGGGCTCGGATCGCATCCGGCCGCGTTCGCGCCGCGTCGCGCGCGCTCCGTCCGGGACGCGGCGCGCCGCGCGTCGTAGACGGCGGCGATGAGCAGCGCGGAAGCCGGCGTCCTCGATCTGCACGGCCGCACGATCTTCCTGACCGGCGGCAGCCGCGGGATCGGGGCGGCGAGCGTGCGCGCGCTGCGCCGCGCCGGCGCGCGCGTCTTCTTCACCTATCGCGACCGCGGCGCCGAGGCCGAGGCGCTCTGCCGCGAGCTCGGCGAGGACGCCGTCGCGCACCGGCTCGACGTCGCCGACGCGGACGCGCTCCCGGCCGCGATCGAGGCGTGCCTCGCGCGGTTCGGCGCGCTCGACGTGCTGGTGAACAACGCGGCGATCTTCGCCGAGAACCCCTTCGACGGCGACGACTACGCGGCGTGGCGCGCCGGCTGGCGGCGGACGTTCGACGTGAACCTCTTCGGCGCGGCGAACCTCTCGTGGCTCGCGATGCGCGTCATGCGCGAGCGCGGCGAAGGCGCGATCGTCAACGTCGCCTCGCGCGCGGCGCACCGCGGCGAGCTGAGCTTCGCGGACTACGGCGCCTCGAAAGCCGCGCTGGTGAACCTGACGAAGTCGATCGCGCGGAGCTGCGCGGGCGAGGGAATCGTCGCTTTCGCGGTCGCGCCGGGGTTCGTCGTCACCGACATGGCCGCGGCCGATCTCGCCGAGCGCGGCGCGGAGATCGCCGCCGAGATCCCGCTCGGCCGCGTGACGAGCGCCGAGGAGGTCGCGCACGTGATCGCGTTCCTCTGCACGCGGCTCGCACGCCACCTCAACGGCGCGACGCTCGACGTCAACGGCGGATCGTACGTGCGCTGAAACCGCTCGCCCGGCTCGCGCGGCGTGCGAGCGCGTGCGGCCGCTCACGATGCGCACGACCGCGCAGGTCGCGCATCGCCCGCGCCGCATGCTGGCGGCCATGCGCGCCGTTCCGCGCCGCCTCGCCGTCGGGTCGGCTCTGCTCCTCGTCTCGCTCGCCGCGTGCTCCGGAGGCGGCGCGACTTCCGCCTCATCCGGGCCCGCGGCCGCACTTCCCGTCACGGTCCCGTCCACGCCCGCGCCGACCGCGCCCCCGACCGTCTCTCCGACAGCGGCGCCCACGACGACGCCGGCGCCGCCGCCGGCGGGCCGCGCACCGTCGGTCGGCGGCTGCCGCATCTTCCCCGCCGACAACCCCTGGAACACCGACGTCTCGAACTCGCCCGTCGATCCGAACTCCGCGGCGTATCTCGCGAGCATGAACGCCGCGACGACGAACCTGCATCCGGATTTCGGCAGCAACCCGACCTACGGAATCCCCTATACGACCGTCGGCGCGGGACAGCAGCCGGTCCCGGTCTCGTTCGACTACGCGAGCGAGAGCGATCCCGGACCGTACCCGATCCCGCCGAACGCGCCGGTCGAAGGCGGGCCCGGCGCGAGCGGCGACCGCCACGTGCTGGTCGTCGACACGTCGGCGTGCAAGCTCTACGAGCTGTACGCGGCGCAGTTCGTCGGACCGGGCTGGCACGCCGGATCGGGTGCGGTCTTCAACCTCGGCTCGAACGCGCTGCGCCCCGACTACTGGACCTCCGCCGACGCCGCGGGCTTGCCGATCCTCCCCGGGCTCGTCCGCTACGACGAAGCCGCTCAGAACGGCGAGATCGACCACGCGCTGCGCTTCACCGTGCGCGCGACGCAGCGCGCGTTCATCCACCCGGCGACGCACTACGCGAGCTCGTCGACGAACGCCGCGCTTCCGCCGATGGGCCTGCGCGTGCGCCTCAAGGCGAGCTACGACATCACGCGCTTCACCGGCGCGAGCCGTGCCGTGCTGGTCGCGCTGAAGAAGTACGGGATGTTCGTCGCCGACAACGGCTCCGACTGGTACGTGAGCGGCGCGACCGACGCGCGCTGGGACGACAACGACCTCGACCAGCTCAAGTCGGTGCCGGCGAGCGCGTTCGAGGTCGTGCAGACCGGCACGATCGTCCGCTGAACCGGCGTCCCGGTTCGTAGGGGGCACTCCCGGCGCGAGGGCTTGCCGAGCCGGCCGCGTATCCCGAGCGGTACACTCCGGTTCCATGAGGAGCGTTCGATGAGCGATCCGCTGTCGCGCGGCGACTTCTTCCAGATCAGCGCCGCGGCCGGCGCCGCCGGTGCGGCGGGCACCCCGGTGATCGGAGCGAGCGGCGGCAGCGTGACGCTGAAGATGCGCTGGTACGGCGGCGGCGTCTACGAGCTCGCGACGCCCGACGACAAGACGATCGTCCTGGTCGACGCGTGGATCTGGAACAACACCGGATTCGGCGGCTTCGAGCTGCAGAAACCGCCCGAGCTCGCGAGCGCGGCGGCCTACGCGGCGCACATCAAGGGCCGCGCGCCGAACGCGGTGATCGTCGCGCTCACGCACGACCACGGCGACCACATGGGCGACTACTTCGAGCTGCTCCCCGCGCTGCTCGCCGCCGGCGTCGACGTGAAGACCGTCGGCCAGAGCGACCTGATGCGGGTCGGCCTCGTCCCGCGCTTCAAGGCGGCGAACCTCGACAACACGCAGGTCGTCCTCAACGGCGGCGCCGGGATCAACATGGGCGGGACGGCGAGCTACAAGGGGGTGACGCTTCGGCTGGTCCCCGCGGTCCACTCGACCGCGTCGGGCTTCCCGGCGGCGGGCTTCATCATCGACGTCGGCGGCGCGCGCGTCTACGCCTCGGGCGACACCGATCTCTACGGCGACATGGCGATGATCGGCAGCCGCTACCGGCCCGACCTCGCGGTGATCTGCACCGGGAACGGCGCCTTCACGATGGGTCCGGACGACGCGGCCTACGCGGTCCAGATGACCGGCGCGCGGCAAGCGATCCCGGTTCACTACGCGCACAACCCGCTGGTGCTCGGCCGCAACGCAGGCGACCAGTTCCGCGCCGCCGTCGCGCGGGTCGCGCCGCAGACGACGGTGACCGTGGTCCGCCCCGGCGTCGCCACGACGCTCCAGATCGCGAAGGCCTCCTAGACGCGCTAGACGCTTCGTAGACGCCGCCGGCCTAGGCTGTCTCCAGAGCACTCGCCGCCTCTGGAGATTCACCGTCATGGCCGCCGTCATCGAACCCGCCGAGCGGATCGCCGCCGAAGCCCACGATCCCGCCCTCGCCGTCGCCCTCTACTCCCTCGGACTGCCGGCCAACGCCGAGCCGGCCGGCTTCGTCCCGCTCCCCTCGCGCGTCGTCGAAGGGATCGTCGCCGTCAGCGCGCTGATCACCGGCGCCGTCTGGATGATCCGGCTCACCGGCCGCGGCTGACGCGCCGGATGACGCGCGTCACACCGCCGCGTTTTTGCGACCTTCTGACCTCATCGCCGGGACGAAAGTCCCTACTTCCGGCGCCCGCCGGTTCCGATGACAACTATGAGCGGAACCGGTAGGACGCCGGTTCGGAAAGAGTGACCGGTATGGAGACCATTGCGTTCGTTCGCGGCCTGGAACTGCGAGCGCTCCTGGAGGCGACGGCGATCACCCGCCTCGTCGAGACCATGGACACCATCATCGCCGAGGCCGACGCCCGCGCGAAGAACGACGCGATCGCCGAGCACTGCGCCGCCTCGTGGCGCCGCCGCCGCGACGCGCTCCTCGAAGAGCACGCCGCGCTCGTCAGCGGCCCGATCGTCCCCGTCCTGA
>DATHLL010000485.1:0-7883 GCA_035488195.1 Candidatus Elarobacter sp.
GCGCGTCGTCGACCTGAACGTCGCGCGCGAGCAACTCCACCAGACCGAGCCCGCGCCCGGACTCCGCGTACGGGTCGCGGCGCGGCGTCCACGGGCACGCCCGCAAGCCGGGGCCGCGGTCGCGCACGACCAGCACCGGCGGGTCGCCGTCGTGCATCTCGAGCACGGCTTCGACCGCTCCGTCGTTCGCGTAGCGCACGGTGTTCGCGACGAGCTCGCCGTAGATCAGCTCGGCGTCGTCGACGTCCTGCGACGGGCCGGCGATTGCGACCAAACGCTCCCGGAACGCGCGCCGCGCTTGCAGCACCCGTTCCGCCTCGTCCTCGACTCTCCACACGATCGCCACGTCCGCCCCCTTCTCTCGTCCGCTAACGTACCGCGACGACAAGCTGGGGATGCTCCTGGGATCGGGGGATTCCCGAGGTCAGGCGCCCCGCTGGAGCACGCGCAACCGCTGCGGCGCGAGCGCTTCCTCGAGCTGCGGAGCCGGCATCGGCCCGCCGAACCTGAACCCTTGCACCTCGTCGCATCCGAGCGAGGCGACGAACGCGACCTGCTCGTCGGTCTCGAGCCCTTCGGCGGTAACGTGCAGACCGAGCGTGCGCGCGACCGCGACGATCGAACCGACGATCGCTTGATCGTACGCATCGTCGGCGACCTCGCGGATGAACGCCCGGTCGATCTTCAGCGCGGTGATCGGCAGCCGCTTGAGGTACGCGAGCGAGCTGTAGCCGACGCCGAAGTCGTCGACCGCGACCTGCACGCCGAGCGCGCACAGCCGCCACAGCGCGGGAAGCACCGTGTCGTCGAGCAGCACGTGCTCGGTCACTTCCACGGAGAGCGCGCTCGGCGGGAGGCCGTGCTCGGCGAGCATCGCTTCGACGACGTCGGGGAGATCGGGCTCGAGCAGATCGCGCGGCGAGAAGTTCACGCCGACGCGGAACTCCGGCTCGTGAGCGCGCAGGCGCGCCGCAGTAGCGCACGCTTCGCGCAGCACCCAGCGGTCGAGCGCGACGATCGCGCCGCTCTGCTCGGCGATCGGAATGAAGACCGCCGGCGGGACGAGCCCGCGGGTGCGGTGATGCCAGCGCACCAGCGCTTCGCACGCGACGATCCGGCGCGTCGCGACGTCGACGATCGGCTGGTAGAGCAGCCGCAGCTCGTCGCGCGCGATCGCGTGGCGCAGATCGGTCTCGAGATCGAGCCGCTCGGTCGCGACCGCCTCCATCGAGTCGTCGTAGAGCGCGAAGCGGCTGCCGCCGCGCGCCTTCGCGTGGTACATCGCGGCGTCCGCGTGCGCGACGATCGCGTCGGCGTCCCGGCCGTGATCGGGGTAGATCGCGGCGCCGACGCTCGCGTTCACGAACACCTCGCGCGATCCGGCGACGACCGGGAGCGCGAGCGCGCGCAGCAGCCGCTGCGCGACGCTCTCGACCTCGCCGGTCAGCACGACGCGCGGCAAGAGGACGATGAACTCGTCGCCGCCCGGGCGCGCGATCACGTCGCCGGCGCGCAGCGTGTCCTGCAGCCGCGCCGCGATCTCGCACAGCACCTCGTCGCCGGCGACGTGGCCTACCGTGTCGTTGATCGCGTTGAACCGGTCGAGGTCGACGAAGAGCAGCGCGAAGCGGCGATCGTCGCGGCGCGCGTCGACGATCGTCTCGGCGATCCGCTGGTCGAGCGAGAGCCGGTTCGGGAGCCCGGTGAGCCGGTCGCGGTGCGCGCTGTCGAAGAGTTCCTGCTGCGTCCGCTTAAGTTCGGTCACGTCGAGCGAGACGCCGCACGCGCCGATCACCTCGCCCTCGCCGTCGCGCAGCGGCTCGACGTGATGGCGCAGCCAGCGCTCGCCGCGCGCGGTCTCGGCGCGGACCGGCGTCCCGGCGACGACGTCGCGCAGCACGTGCTCGGCGATCAGCACGTCCGACGGCTGGTCGATGAGCTGGTCGGCGCGCAGCCCGAGATCGTCGAGCGCGCCGCCGGCGATCGAGGTGAAGCGCGCGTCGCGCGCTGTCGTCCACAGCACCGCGTCGACGTTCTGCGAGACCAGCTTCAAGCAAAGCTCCGTCTCGCGCGTCCGCGTCTCGCGGCGAACGTCTTCCGTTACGTCGCGAAGTCCGACCAGGACGTCCCGCCCGGCCGGCGCGATCCGCACGTCGACGACCTCGCCGCCGGCGCTGCGCGCGCGCGGCCGGGTGACGGCCTCGCCGGTGCGGAGGACGCGCCGGACGTCGGGGACCAGCTCGGAGGCGAGCGGATCGATCACGGTGTCGAGCGTCCGGCCCGCGAGATTTTCCGCGCCCGCACCGAGGAGCCGCCGCGCCTCGCCGTTCGCGCCGGCGATCCGCAGCCCGCCGTCGACGACGTACAGCCCGTCCGCGACCGCGTCCAGGACGTGCGCGTGCCGCGCGAGCGCGTCGGCTCGCTCACGGGACAGCGAAGCCGCCGTCCTTCGAAGCAGGACGGCGTACGCGGCCGGCGCCAGGACCGCGACGAGCGCGAGCCCCGGCACGAGGACGGAGACCATCACCGAGTCTATCGGCGAAAGGTCAGGATTTCGTTAACCCGCCTGGCCGAGGATCGTCAGCGTCCCCATCCACACGCCCAGGCCGACGCACACGATCGCGACCGCGATCGCGACGAGGTTCCCGAGCCTCGAGTTGACGCGCGGCCCGAGGATCTTCTTGTCATTCGAGAGGACCAGCAGAAAGCCGAGCACGATCGGCAGCACGAAGGCGTTGAACGCCTCGACCCAGACCGTGATGCGGATCAGCGGGAGGTGCGGGATCAAGACGATCCCGGCCGCGAGGATCACCATCCCGGCGTACATCCCGTAGAACCGCTTCGCCTCGTGCGCCGCGTGGTTCAGCGAGCACTTCCACTGGAACGCCTCGCCGAACGCCCACGCGGAGGCGAGCGAGACGACCAGCGCGCCGAGCAGTGCCGCGCCGAGCAGTCCCGCGCCGAACGCGATCCCCGCCAGCTTCGAGCCCGTCAGCGGAACCAGCGCGAGCGCGGCGTGCGCCGCGTCCGAGACGTTGACGTGGTGGACGAACAGCGTCGCCGCGCAGGTCACGACGACGGCGACCATGATCACTTGCGTGAGGACCGCGCCGATCGCCGTGTCGACGCGCGCGTGGGTGAGGTCCTTCGGCGTGAGCTTCTTGTCGACGGTCGCGGACTGCTGGTAGAAGATCATCCACGGCATGATGACGGCGCCGATGTTCCCGGCGACCAGCAGCAGGTAGTCGCGGTTCGCGAGCGGCTGGTCCCCGAGGATCCCCTCGCGCAGCAGCACGCCGGGATCGGGATGCGCCGCGAACGCCGCGGGGATGAACAGCAGCTCCAGCAGACACAGCGCGAGCGCGAGCACCTCGGCGCGCTTGTAGCGACCGCTGAACGCGATCCCGATCAGCAGCGTCGCCGCGACGACGACCGTCGGCGCGACCGGGATCCCGAAGATCAGCGCGACGCCGGCGATCCCGATGAACTCGGTCACCAGCGCGGCGAGGTTGGTGACGAGCATCGTCCCCAGCGAGACCCAGGTCCAGCCGAGCCCGTAGTTCTCGCGGATGAGCTGCGCGTGGCCCTTCCCGGTCACCGTCCCGAGCCGCACCGTCATCTCCTGGACGACGAAGAGCGGGACGATCAGCAGCAGCTGCAGCAGGACGAGCTTCATCCCGAACTGCGCGCCCGAGGTCGCCGCGGTGGTGATGCTCCCCGCCTCGGTGTCGGCGAAGGCGACGATCAGCCCCGGCCCGGCGACGGCCAGGTACTTCCAAAGGGCGTTGCGCTTGCGTCCGCGCGGGACGTCGATCGATTGAGGTTCGGCGTGGACCGCGGCCATGACGCTCCAACGAGTGAGGTGAACCTAATCCATTAGCGAGGCGCGCCGAAGTACCTTTGCGGGCGCTGCGGGCACGGCGGCGCTCTTGCGGCAGGCGGCGACGCTCGGATTGCACGGGATCGGGGCGGGGGTGGCGAAAGCAAGCGGCGTGCTCGCCTACCTCGCGCTCGCCGCGCTTCTGCTCGGGCTCGCCTCGCCGGTCCCGAAGGCGCCGGCGCCGACGCCCAAGCCTGAGCCGACCAACCCGTTCAACCTGAACCCGATCGCGCCGCCGACGAACCTCCCGCTCATCGGGACGACGCGCTCGAAGCCGGTCTGCACGGCGATCCGCCGCGCCGTCGCGCCCGCGGTCGCCGCGGCGATGAAGAACGATCAGACCTACGGCGTGATGCGCAAGACGATCTTCGACTACGTCGTGAAGGACAGCGACCCCGCGCGCGACCTGCACCTCATGCAGATGGACCGTCAGGTCGACGGGATGGTGAAGAACCTCGACGCGATCGAGACGGCGCTCAAGTCGCCCGCGCTCGACATCCCGGCGACCGCGAAACCCGAGGACGCGAAGATGCTGCGCGATCTGAAGAGATCGCTCGCGAGCGTGTGGGCCGCGCAAAAAACGGAGCTCAACGCGATGAGCGGCTTCGTCGAGACCGAGCGGATGCGCCGGTTCGGCCAGCTCAACGAGACCGAGCTCGCGATGCAGAGAGCGAACGCTCCGAACTACGCGCCGGGCGGCGTGCTCGTGACGCCGGCGCCGATCAGCGGTTTCCTGCGCGACACGAAGGACGCGTTCAACCCGGCGCACCCGGCGGTCAGCTCGCTGAACGACGCGCACCTGCTCGACCGCGATCTCGGCGACATCGCCGACGTCGTCAACCGCTTCGAGGAGACGGCCTCGAAGGTGATCATCCCCGCCGCGAACGGCTGCAAGTAACGGACGACCGGAGGCCCGCGAGGCCGCGGCGGCTCGCCTCCCGAAGCCGCTGATCCCGATGGGGGTCCCGCGCAAGCCGATCGAGCCGCCCACGCCCGAAGCGTCGGCGTTCCTCGAGCAGGCGATGGACCAGTACGGCAAGGCCACCTACAATTTCGCGTACCGGCTGACCGGCAACGAGGCGGACGCTCGCGACCTCACGCAGGACGCGTTCATCCGCGTCTACCGGGCCTGGCGGTCGTTCCAACCGGGCACGTCGTTCCTCTCGTGGGTCTACCGGATCGTCACGAACCTGTATCGCGATGAACTAAGACGGCGAAAAGGACGTTTCCAGGAAGAGATCCCCGAGGACAACGCCCCGCAGGAGTACGGTGGGCAACGGCCGCTGGCCGTCGACCCGATCGAAGACTACGTGGCGGGGCAGTTGGGAGAGCCGCTGGCGAAGGCGCTGGCCCAGCTCTCCCCGGAACAGCGCCAGGTCGTGGTTCTCGCCGACATCGAGGAGTACAGCTACCAAGAGATCGCCGACATCATGGGCTGCTCGATCGGGACCGTCCGGTCCCGTCTCCATCGAGCCCGAGCTCTTCTCCGTCGGCTGGTGACCCGGGCGCAACAGGAACAACGATGACCACGCACTACGACCGCGAGACCCTGATCGACTACCTCCACGGAGAGCTGGACCCCGGCTCGGACGCCGCGGTGCTGTCGCACCTCGAACGCTGCGCCGCCTGCACCGCGCTCCACGACGAGGAGGCGGCGGTCGGCGAAGCGCTGCGCGCCGCCGCGCGGGCCGGCGAGCTCGAGTTCCCCTCGATGGTCAAGGCCCGGGTCTGGGACGCCGTCCGCCGCGAGCAGCCCTCCTGGCTCGAGCGGCTGCGCGGCTGGGGCCCACGGCTGGCCCTCCCGGTCGCCGCGGCGATCGCGCTCGGCGCCTATCTCGGCGCGCCGGTCTGGCGGAACACGGTGCCGCCGGCGGGGATCGAGGCCGCGTTCCTGCTCGACGAGCACAACGCCGAGGTCCAGCAGAACCCGTTCGGCCCGGGCGCGTCCCCCGCCGTCTACACGAGCGACCCGCAAGGGCGCGCCTCGTCCGCCGCTTCGTACATCGACACCGCCGACGCCGCGACTCTCGACGACGCCAGCGGTGCGTTCAACTAGGGTCGCCGCCGCCGCCGCGCTCGCGCTGCTCGCGTCCGGCGCCGCGGCGGCCGTCCACGCGGCCTCGCCGCCGCCGGCGGTCGTCGCGCCGCGTTTGCGCTCGGCGAACGTCCCGCCGCCGCCGCCCGCTGCCGACGGCCGGCCGCTGCTGGTCGCCGCGGCCGCGGCGCCGAAGCACGTCTCGTTCGTCGGCCAGCTCTCGTCGATCCGCAGCGGCCAGACGCGCGCCGACGCGGTCGTCTCGAAGGTCGAGCACCGCGCGCCGGACGAGACCCGCCGCACCTACCTCACGCCGCACGTCCTCTACGGGCAGTTCGTCATCACCCGCGGCGCGATGTCGTGGGACGTCGATCCGGCGAACAAGCGCGTCGTCGTCACCGAGAACAAAGCGGCGGTCGATCCCGTCGCCGTCGTCGACGACATCGCGCTGGTCGACGGGAACTACCGCGCGGTGAAGACCGCGACCGACACGGTCGCCGACCGCAAGACCGACGTCGTCGACCTCGTCAGCCGGTACACCGGCGAGCGCGCGCTGCGGCTCTGGATCGACTCGCAGACGCACGTCGTGCTCGCGAAAGAGGCGTACCACAGCGACGGTTCGCTGGCGTGGCGCACGCGCTACGACGAGATCCGCTACACCGACGGGATCCCCGAGACGATCTTCACCTCGTCGGTCCCGGCGGGCTTCGCGACGGTGAAGGGCCGCTCGTACGCGCAGCCGATCGCGCGCCCGAACGCGCTGCCCGCGCCCGGCTTCACGCCGATCACGCCGCGCTATCTGCCCGAAGGCTTCACCGTCGTCGGCTCGGCGGTGACGCAGGTCAAGGGCGTGCAGAACCTGCACCTGATCTACTCCGACGGCATCCGCAATCTCTCGCTGTTCGAGAACGCCACGAACCGCGCGATCGACTTCACCGGGATGAACGCGCACACGACGCGCTTCGAGAACCACGACGCGCAGTACGTGCACGACGGTCCGACGACGCTGCTCGCCTGGCGCGAGCACGGGCTCGCGTTCGCGCTGGTCGGCGACCTCGACCTCAAAGAGCTCGTCCAGATCGCGACCTCCGTCATCCCGTGAGTGGATTCGCCTAGCGGCGAATCCACCGAGTCTTGCGAAAGGCGGCTGTCTGCGTGATGGGCGGGCGTGGCCGTCTCGCTCTCGTCCGTCCCGCGCGTCCTCGCGCACGTCGCCGCCGCGCGCGACGTCGCCTTCGGCGCGTACTTCCTGACGCCGCGCGGCGCCGCCGCCGGCGCGCTGCTCGACGCGGCGCGCCGCGGCGCGCACGTCGCGCTGACGCTGCAGTCCGATCCGTACCGCAACCCGTACGGCGCGCGCGGGAACGCCGCGGTCGCGGACGAGCTGCGCGCCGCGGGCGCGGAGGTGCGGCTGCTGCCGAGCGGCGAGGCGCCGTTCCATCTGAAGGCGGCGGTCTGCGACGGCGTCGCGTATCTCGACGACCGCAACTGGACGAAGCGCGGCCCGGAGATCGTCCTCGCCGACGACGATCCGCGCGACGTCGCGCGCGTGCGCGACGCGCTCGCCGGCCGCGCGGGCGGCGCTCCGCCGCCGGCGGAACGCGCGGCGGACGAGACGGGGCTCGCGACGCGCAAAGACGAGGCGCTGCGGCGCGAGCTCGAGCTCGTCGAGCGCGCGGGCGCGCAGCCGGTGGTCGTCGAGACCGAGCGCGTCGCGACCTCGCCGCTGACGCGCGCGCTGCAGCGGCGCGCGCTCGCCGGCGAGCCGACGACGCTGATCGTCGGCCGCGAGCGGCATCATTCGCGCACCGAGGCGCTCGCGCTCGCCGAGCTGCGGCGCGACGGCGTCGACGTCCGCTCCGGCGGCGCGAACGAGAAGCTCGCGCTCGCCGGCGATACGGCGTGGGTCGGAGCGGTGAACGCGGCCGGCGTCGCGGGGCGAAACGCCGGTCAGCTCGAGTGGGGAAC
>DATHLL010000486.1:0-3569 GCA_035488195.1 Candidatus Elarobacter sp.
GACGTGCTGCTCGAGATGTCGGGCTCCGGTCAGGCGATCGACAGCGGGCTCGCGATGGTGCGGAACGGCGGCGTCGCGGCGCTGCTCGGGATCCCGTCCGACGAGGTCGAGATCAACCTCGCCGAGCGGATCATCTTCAAAGGGCTGACCGTGCTCGGGATCAACGGCCGCCGCATGTTCGAGACGTGGTACCAGACGCAGGCGCTGGTGACGAGCGGGCGCGTCGATCTCACGCCGATCATCACGCACGAGATGGCGTTCGAGGATTTCGACGCGGCCTTCGCCCTGATGAAGTCGGGCGAGGCCGCGAAGATCGTCCTGACGTTGTAGTGGGTTCGCCTTCGGTGAACCCTTCGCGTTCGGGCTTCGCCCGATCCGCCTAGGCTATGCGCTCTTCGAACCGACCTCGAGATAGGCGGGCGCGGTCGATGCGGCGGGCTCGAACGTTCCGGTTTCCACGCGCACGCGACGTGCGCCGATCCGCGACACGCCGGCGGCGTGCTCGATCAGCAGCGGCCGCTCGCGCGAGATCGCGATATGACGGGCCTCCACGTGCGCGAAGAGGCCGCCGAGCTCGCCGATCGTGACGGCCTCGTCGGGGAGCGACGACCACGGCCGCACGCTGACCGGGAAACCGATCTCGCGCGCGATGCGGCGCGCCTCGCGGAAGCTGGTCGCCGCGCGCGGCCGCTCCTCGTGCTCGGCGGTGCGCCCGCGCGCGACCATGTCGGGAACGACCACTTCGTCGAGGAAGCGCGCGAAGTGCTCGGCCAGCGAGGCGGGGTCGGAGAAGCGCACGTAGCGCACTTTCGCGAGGTCGTCGAGATCGCGCAGCAGCGTCGTCTTGATCTCGGCTTCGTCCCACACCGCGAACAAGATCGGGATGCGGCGGCCGCCGAAGATGTTGTACGCGATCTCGAACGCGCCGCTTTCGCTGAGCCCGGTGCGCAGCACCAGCATCACGTCGGCCGAGGAAAGCAGCGAGAGGCGCGTGTCGCGGAAGCGGCGCGGCGCGAACGCCGTCCCCGCCTCGCTCGCGAAGGCCTGGCGGAACGAGTCGCTATCGTGCGCCTTCGTTCCGGTGACGAAGTCGAGCGCGTAGCGCCCATCGCCGACGAGTCCGCCGATTCCGTCGAGCGCGGCCTGCACGATCCGCGCTTCGCGCTCGCCCGTTTGCGTGAGCGGCTGCCGAACGAAAACCTTGATGCCCATGTGAGTACACCCGAATCTCGACTGGGAAACAAAAGCGGCGACGGTGTCGAAACGTTCACCGCGTGTAAGCAAGTGAACCATTCCGGCCGAGCCGTTGTCAAGCGAATGCACGCTCGTCGCGCACGCGAATGACCACAATCACTCCATCCGGATAGGTCTAGCGAGCCGACCAGGCACGGCCGTCAGGACACCGAAGTGAGCGCGCGATGAACGCCGCATTCGAGTCCCGCCTCAACGCCGACCTCGACGCCCTTCGCGCCGCCGGAACGTACAAGCGCCTGCGGCACATCACCGGACCGATGGCGCCGGAGGTCCACATGGAGGAGGCGGGCGACGTCATCGTCCTCTCCTCGAACAACTACCTAGGGCTCGCCGACCACCCCGACGTGGTCGCCGCCGGGATCGAGGGACTGAAGAAGTACGGCGCCGGGACCGCTTCGGTGCGCTTCATCTGCGGGACGTTCGACGTCCACCGCGCGCTCGAGGAGAAGATCGCGTCGGTGTTCGGCTTCGAGGCCTCGCTCTCGTACGTCTCGTGCTGGACCGCGAACGAAGGCGTGATCCCGACCGTCGCGACGGCGGGGAACACGATCATCAGCGACGAGCTGAACCACGCCTCGATCATCGACGCTTGCCGGCTCTCCGGCGCGAAGCGGCTGCGCTACAAGCACGGCGACATGGCCGACCTCGAAGCGAAGCTGCGCGAGTCCGAAGGGACGCCCTTCATCGTGACCGACGGCGTCTTCTCGATGGAAGGCTCGATCGCGAAGCTCCCCGAGATCGTGGCGCTCGCGAAGACGTACGACGCGGTGACGATCGTCGACGACTCGCACGGCACCGGCGTGATGGGAAAGACCGGCCGCGGGACGATCGAGCACTTCGGACTCGAAGGCCAGATCGACATCCTGACCGGGACGCTCGGCAAAGCGCTCGGCGGCGCGGCCGGCGGGTTCGTCGCCGGCTCGAAGGCGCTGGTCGACACGCTCGTGCAGCGCTCGCGCACGCAGCTCTTCTCGAACGCGCTCCCCGCGACGGTCGCGTGCAGCGCGCTGAAGGCGATCGAGCTCCTCGAGACGCAGCCGCAGCTCGTCGAGACCCAGCGCGCGAACACCGCGTACTTCCGCGACGGTCTGAAACGGCTCGGCTTCAAGCCGCTCGACGGCCCGAGTGCGATCGTGCCGATCATCGTCGGCGACACCGCGTTCGCGATCGCGATGAGCGACCGGCTCTTGAAGGAAGGCGTGTTCGTGACCGGCTTCGGCTTCCCGGTCGTCCCGCAGGGCACCGCACGCGTCCGCGTGCAGATCTCGAGCGCGCTCACGCGCGAGGAGCTCGACCGCGCGCTCGCGGCGTTCGAGAAAGTCGGCCGCGAGCTCGGCGTCATCGGCGAGACCGCGCGCGCGTAGCGGCGGACGTACTAGCCGGTCGCTCGCAGCCTGCGCCTTTCAGCCTCGATCGTTGATCTCCTCGGCGAGATTGGCCGCCCGGCTCTGTACATCGCGTCGTCATTTGAGGACTTTATTCGCATCTATCTGAAAGACGACGAACGGCTTTATTTAGCTGGCGCGCACAGACGCGACGCGGCATCGCGGGCGTCGCGCTAACCTGAAACGAAAAAGGTGAGAATCTTCGGGACTCGGCCGGCCCGGCGGTCGTGGGCGACGCCGATACCGGTGTTCCTCTGCGAACCGTGCGCAACTGGTTAGCCGCGAACGATTAGGCTCAGATCGGTAGGTTAGAACAACGGTTCTCGTCAGATAGCGCCGGCGGCGACGAGCATTGCATGGTATCCCTCGTCGTCGAGGCCGACCCGTTGATGTCGCGCCAGCGACGAACGCGAGTCGGGTTGCGCGAAGAACGTCGGACGCTGGTCGCTTCTGCCAAACCGAATGGAGAGACATTCGTTTTTTGCGTCGTCGTAGCCAGGGATCTCGTTTGCCAGGAACCCCAGTCCGGGCGCTTCATTTGAGGCGTCGGACTCAAAGACTTCCAGGTACCGGATGAAGACGCTTCGCTCAACCTCGGCCCACACGCCCCATCCGAATTCGTCGTTGCGCTCCGTGAGAGGTACATAAAGAACGCCGCGGATGAAGTACCGGCCGTCCATCTCGCAGAGATCGGTCGACCACTTTGCGCGCGCTTCTCGCTCTTCTTCGGGAATTGCCCAGACGTCGTCTGGTAGTTTGAAGCCACGATCCGTCGGCAACCCTTCGTGCAACGTGCCGCACTGAGCACAGACGAACCCCGGCGTCGCTTCCATCGCTCGCTTTTTCGCGTCGGCACTCGCAGCGGCCTCGACGAGCCGGGGAACGCATGGTCCGAAAACTCGGCGGACCCGGTCCGAAAACCACGGCCCG
>DATHLL010000487.1:0-8537 GCA_035488195.1 Candidatus Elarobacter sp.
ACGCCGAAGCTCGACGCGATGGGCCCCGCGCGTAATGGGTTTGGGGTATTTGACAGGCCGATCGAGTCGTACGGCCCGCCGAGTCCACTGATCGACCAGTAGTGGGCCCCCGGTTTAGCACCGCGAGCGTCTACGGTCTCACATGATCGAAATTAGCGCATCCCCGACCGCGAGCTCGCCCGGTGTGACGACCTCGCAGTAGACGCCGACGACGTTCGCGCGCTCCGTCGCGACTGCTTCGAGGACGAGCGGGAGCGGCTCGCCGGTCGCGACGTCGTACGTCGTCGTCACGCAGCGCTTGATCGTGTCGACCACGCGCAGCTCGACGTCGCCGGCGCGGAGCGTCGCGCCGAGCAGGTCGGGCTCGCGCTTCGCGAAGCCGGGGGCGGCGGTGACGTAGAGGTTCGGGCGCCAGCGCTGGGGGTCGAGCTCCTCGCC
The DNA here is from genome assembly GCA_035488195.1 of Candidatus Elarobacter sp. Taxonomy (GTDB): domain Bacteria; phylum Vulcanimicrobiota; class Vulcanimicrobiia; order Vulcanimicrobiales; family Vulcanimicrobiaceae; genus Vulcanimicrobium. The sequence goes on from DATHLL010000487.1 coordinate 439, forward strand.
GACCAGCGCTTCGACGTCGCGCACCCACAGGTCGAAGAGCACCGAGACCGGGCGCGCGTCGAAGTAGCGCGGCTGCTCGCGGCCGAGCGTCACCAGCACGTTCGCGTCGGCCGCGTACGAGGCGGCGGTCTCGGGATCGGGCGTGAGGTGCAGGTAGCGCGACTCCTTGCCGCGGTACGGCTTCCCGGCGCGCGCGTGGGTCGGCGTCTCGACGATCAGCGCCGCGGTCCGGTCGCCGCGCAGGCCGTCCGGATCGACGGCGGCGCGCTCCAGCGGCTCCGCCCGCAGGCTCTTGACCGGATACCGCCACAGGCGGGCGATGGTGCCCAGCTCCATCCGGCCGGGATTCGCGGTGCGCGCGCGCGAACGCTCCCCGCGCGTGCAGAACACGGAACTCCGCCCGCTCGGGGCGGGCGAGATGCTCGACCGCGCGATAACGCTCTACGTCCGCCGGTTCCCGCAGATCGTCCTCGTCCTGGTGGTGGTGAGCGCGCCGCTGATCCTCGTGCAAGCGCTCGTCGCCCCGCAGTCCGCGCACGTCTGGTCCGACCTCGCGCAGGTCTTCACGGCGACCGGCAGCGCCGCCTCACGCCGCGCCGGCCAGACGATGGCCGCCGACTCGGCCTTCACGCCGCTCGCGTTCGTGGTCGTCTTCGCGGCGATGATCGTGCGCGTGCTGATGTGGTCGGCGATCATCGCGGTCGTCTCCGCCGCCTACGCCGGAACCCGCACGACGCTCGCCGAGGCCTACCGGCTCGCGTTCAAGCGCTGGATCCCGCAGATGGTCGTCGGGCTGACGTTCATGATGATGGGCGGAATCGCGTCGATCCCGGTCTTCATCCTCTACTTCGTCTTCGTCGGGGCGCTCGTCGCGCTCTCGGCGCTGCAGCAGACGGTCGCGGTCGTCGTCGTCGGCGTGATCGCGATCGTCGTCTTCCTCGCGGGGCTGGCGGTGATCGGGTCGTTCGTGTTCATGGCGTACGAGCTCGCCGCGGTCGCGATCGTGACCGAGACCGGGAATCCGGTGGAGGCGGTCCAGCTCGCGCTGCGCCGCGCGTTCGCGCCGGGGATGAAACGCCGCACCGTCGTCGCCGGGCTGGTCTTGTTCCTGGTGAGCGAGGCCGGGGCGCTGCCGCTGGTCGGCATCGCGGCGGTCGCGACGATGCTCACGCACGTCGACGCGCTGTACTTCGCGGTCCTCGGCGCGGGCGGCGTCCTGCTCGACGGGATCGTCGCGGCGTTCGCGGTCGTCTACGCGGTCGACGTCCGCGTCCGGCGCGAAGGCTACGACCTCGTCGTCGCGCAGACCGCGTGAACGCCGCCTGGCCGCACGGCGATCCGCGCGAGCTCGTGCGCGCGGTGCTCGCCGATCCGCGCTTTCAGCGCGCCGCCGCGCATCCGGCGCAGAAGTCGCTGCTGCAGCGCGTCCTCGACTATCTGCACGATCTGTGGGCGAAGCTCACGGAGCCGCTTCGCCACATCACCGGCAGCACGAAGGCGACCCAGATCATCGGGATCATGGTGCTGGTGGTCGTCATCGCCGGGTTGGCGTTCGTCGCGGCGCGCTATGCCGGCCGCGTCCGGTGGCGGCCGCTCGGGCGCGCGAAGCGCCCGGGCGCGGAGATCCTCGGCACCGAGGCCGACGCGCGGACGCTGCGCGAGCGCGCGCTCGCGGCGGCGGCGGCGGGGCGGCATCACGAGGCGGCGGCGCTGCTGTGGGCCTCGGCGCTGCGCGCGCTCGACGAGCGCGGGCGGGTGCGGTTCGACCCCGCGCGCACGCCGGGCGAATGGCGCAGCGCCGTGCGCGACCCGAGCTTCGATGCGTTCGCGCGCGACGCGGTGATCGCGCTGTTCGGGACGGCCGGCGCCGACGCCGCGCTGGTCGCGCGGATGCGCGAAGCGTACGACCGCGTCGTCGCGCCCGCATGAGACGCGATCTCGTCCTCGCCGCGCTGGCGCTGATCGCGCTGGTCGCCGTCTCGCTGCTCGGCCAGCGGAAGGAGGCGCCGACCGCGGCGTCGCGCGCGAGCGACGACTACGCGTTCGGCGGCTACCGCGCGTGGTACGACCTGATGGCGCGCGAAGGGACGCGCGTCGCGACGTTCCGGAGCCATCACGACGCGCTGCGCGAGAGCGGGATCGACACGCTGGTCGTCGCGTTCCCCGAGGACGGGATCGCGTACGCCTGGAACGCCGGCGAGCGCGACGCGCTGCGCGCATGGGTGCGCGGCGGCGGCCGTATGATCGACGTCGGGCTCACGCCGTCGGCCGGGAAGGACGACGCGAAGGGCGAGAAGGTCTATCTCGGCGACGCGAAAGGCTCCGGCGGCGCGCTGCGCGGGACGTGGGCTGCGATGGTCGCATCGCTGCCCGACCGCGGCACCGGCCGGCTCTTCCCGTACAAACATGCGAAGGTCGAGGCGCTGCTGCGCGACCGCGGCGGGATCGTCGCCGTGCGCTATCGGTACGGCCGCGGCGAGGTCGTGGGAATCGCGAGCGCCGCGCAGTTCGAGAACCGCGCGATCGCGCACGGCGACGCGGCGCGCCTCGCGTACCTCGCCGCGCGGCCGCGCCGGCCCGGCGGAACGGTGGCGTTCGACGAGGCGATTCGCGGCGCGGTCGTCGAGCGCGCGTGGTACCGCGCGCTGACCGCGCCGGAGCTGGTCGCGCTCGCGCTCGCCGCGCTCGCGGGGCTGCTGTGGCTCGCGTACGGGATCGTCCCGCTCGGCCCGCCGGTGCGGCTCTTCCCGCCGCGCGAGCCGACCTCGGCCGAGTTCGTCGACGCGGTCGCGGCGCTCTACGAGCGCGCCCGCGCGCGCGACCACGCCGCCGACGCGCTGCTGCGCGACGCGCGCCGCTCGCTCGAGCGCGCGCCGCGCACGCCGGAGAACGTCGCGCTGCAGAAGCAGGTGCGGTTCCTCGAGATGGAGTCGCTCTCCGACGACGCCGCGCTGATCGCCGTCGCCCAGCTTTCCCGAACCGCCCGAGAGGAGACCGTCCGTGCAACCAGCCCCGACCGACGTTTCGCATCGCCTGCGAGAGGGACTGGCGCGCGTCGTCGTCGGCGGTGACCGCGCAGGCTTCGCGCTGACCGTCGCGCTGCTCGCCGGCGGGCACGCGCTGATCGAAGGCGTCCCCGGCACCGCCAAGACGCTGACGGTGCGCGTGATCGCGCGGCTGCTCGGGGTCAGCTTCGGGCGGATCCAGTTCACGCCGGATCTCATGCCGTCCGACGTCGTCGGCACGACGGTCTTCGACCAGCGCAGCACGACGTTCTCGCTCCGGCGCGGCCCGGTGTTCTCGAACGTGCTGCTGGCGGACGAGATCAACCGCACCCCGCCGAAGACGCAGGCCGCGCTGCTCGAGGCGATGGAGGAGCGCCGCGTCACGATCGACGGCACGACCTACGATCTCCCGGCGCCGTTCCTCGTCTGCGCGACGCAGAACCCGATCGAGTTCGAGGGCACCTATCCGCTCCCCGAGGCGCAGCTCGACCGCTTCCTGGTGCGCGTGCGCACCGGGTATCCGGAGCCCGATCAAGAGCGCGCGCTGATCGCGCGCGCGGTCGCCGGCTTCGACGCGCGCGATCTCGACGCGCTCGGCGTGAACGCCGTCGTGAGCGGCGAGGAGCTGCTCGCCGCGCAGCGCGCGGTGCGCGGGATCCATCTCTCCGACTCGCTGCAAGGCTACGTCTACGACATCGTCGCGGCGACGCGCACGTCGCCCGACGTCGCGCTCGGCGCCAGCCCGCGCGCCGCGCTCGCGCTGGTCGTCGCCGCGCAGGGCTCGGCGTTCCTCGACGGGCGCGCCTTCGCGACGCCCGACGACGTCAAGGACGTCGCGCCGCTGGTGCTCGCGCACCGTCTGATCGTGCGGCCGGAGGCCGAGCTCGACGGGACGACCGGCGACGACGTGGTGAAGCGCGTCCTCGCCGCCGTGCGCGCGCCGGAAGAATAGAACCGTGCCGCGGATCGCGCCGCGCGGGATCGCCGCGCTGCTCGTCATCGCGGTCCTCGCGTTCGCGCTCGCGCAGCTCGTCGCGTGGAGCACCGCGCTCGCGGTCGCGCTGCTCGCGTTCGCGGCGCTGGTCGCGTACGACGTCACGCTGCTGCGCGGGCGCGTCGAGATCACGCGCAGCGTCCCGCGCGCGCTCTCGCTCGCGAACCCGGCGGCGTTCAGCTACGAGATCACCAACCGCAGCGGCGAGGAGCGGCGCGTCGCGATCGTCGAGGCGCCGGCCGACCGGCTCGCGATCGACCTCGGCGAGGCGCGCGCCGTCGTTCCGCCGCGCTCGCGCGCGAGCGTGACGATACCCGTCGTCCCGCGCGAGCGCGGCCGCACCGCGCTGCGCTCGTACCACGCGCGGATCCTCTCGCGGCTCGGGATCGTCGAGCTGCGGCGCGCGTTCCGCGATCCGCTTCCGCTGCGCATCATGCCCGATCTCTCGGCGCTCGACCGCAGCGGCGATCCGGTCGCGCGGACGAAGCTGATCGAAGCCGGTTTGCGGCGGCTGCGCCGGCGCGGTGCCGGCGGCGAGTTCTCCGCGCTGCGCGAGTACACGCCGGACGATCCGTTCCGCGCGATCGACTGGAAGGCGACGGCGCGGCGTGGGAAGCCGATGGTCGCGCAGTACGAGGTCGAGCGCGCGCAGCAGATCGTCGTCGCGGTCGACGCGGGGCGCTTGATGACGCCGCGGCTCGGCGACCGCCGCAAGCTCGACTACGCGGTCAGCGCGGCGCTCGCGATGGCGGCGATCGCGCGGCTCTCGGCCGATCGCGTCGGCGTCGTCGCGTTCGCCGGCGAGGTGCTCGCGCGCGTCGCGCCCGGGACGGGAACCTCGCACGCCGCCGAGCTCACCGACGTGCTCTCCGATCTCGAGCCGCGCTTCGAGGAGGCCGACTACGAGCGCGCGTTCCTCGACCTGAAGACGACGCTGCGGCGGCGCAGCATGGTGGTGATCTTCACCGACCTGTTCGATCCCGCCGCCTCGAGCGCGGTCCTCGCGGCGGTCAAGCTGCTGACGGTGCGGCACTTGGTGCTCGTCGTGCTGATGAACGACGCGGCGATCGCCGGCGCGCTGCGGCGCGTCCCGCGCGACGCCGAGGAGGCGTACCGCGCCGCCGTCGCGGCGACGCTCTCCGACGAGCGCGCCCGCGCGATCGCGACGCTACGCGACCGCGGGGTTCTGGTCGTCGACGTCCCCGCCGCCGAGCTGACGATCGCGCTGCTCGACGCCTACGTCGACGTCAAGACCCGCGGCCTCTTGTGACCGATCGCGCGAAGCGCGACGGGTTCCGGCATTGCCGGAACCCAGCAGGTACGCGAGCAGCGCGACCGCGGTGATCGCGCCGATCGTCCCGCGGATCGGGATAGAAAGCCGCTGCGGCGAGACGAACCCTTCGATCGTCCCGGCGACACAGAGCAGCAGCGCGACGCCGAGGACGAGCGTCCCCGCGCGGCGCGCCGCGACGACCAGCGCGTCGACCCGCCGCGCGCGGCCCGGCCGCAGGTAGCCGCCGGCGAGGATGAGCCCCGCGCCGCCGGCGATCTGGATCGAGGTCAGCTCGATCACGCCGTGCGGTGCGATCGTCGCCCAGAAGTCGGCGCCGAAGCCGGCCTTCGCGTAGAGCGCGCCGAGCGCGCCGACCATCAGCCCGTTGGTGAGGATGATCCAGCCGGTCAGCACGCCGGCGGTCATCCCGCCGGCGAACGCGATCGCCGCGACGCGCACGTTGTTGGTGATGATCTCCGAGGCGACCGCCGGCGAGAACGCGCGGTCGAAGCCGAAGTTCGAGTCGTGCAGCGCCTTCGTCACCGGCGGGAGCGGCATCCCGGGGAGCAGCGCGTGCGCGTTCTGCGGATCGCTCCACACCGAGGCGTACGCGATCGCCGCCGAGACGATCGTGACCAGCGCGCAGAACCCGATCGGCGCCCACGAGCGGCGCACCTCGCGCGGAAACCCGCGCACGACGAAATCCACGAAGCGGTGCCAGCCGCTGCGCGCGGTCGCGACGTAGACGACCGAGTGCGCCGCGGCGGTCAGCCGGTTCAGGTGCTGCAGGACGGCCGGGTCCTCGCCGCGCGTCCGCGCGATCGCGAGATCGCTGGTCGCCGCGCGGTACGCGAGCGCGAGCTCGTCGATCTCCTCCGGCCTGAGCGCGCGGACGCCGCGCTTCGCCGCGCGCTCCGTCAGCGCGGCCAGCCGGTCCCACCGCTCGCGCCGCGCCGCGACGAATCGCCGTTCCCGCATGAGGGACAGACTTCGCACGCCGGCCGTGGAATACCGGCCGCGATGGAGCGCAGCGTCGACGTGCGGACCGGGGAGGCGGTCGCGATCCGCTACGAGCTGGCGGGGCTCGGAAGCCGTTTCCTCGCCCTTGCGCTCGACATGCTGGCGCAGGTCGCGATCGTGATGCTGCTCGCGATCGCGTTCGGCCTCGCCGCGCCGAGGATCGGGCAGCTCGTGCCGCTCTTCGGCAAGAACGCCGAAGCCTGGCTGATCGCGTTCCTGATCATCCTGTTCTTCCTGATCTTCTTCGGCTGGTTCATCATCTTCGAGGCGTGGTGGTCGGGGCGCACGCCGGGGAAACGCGCGCTCGGGCTGCGCGTCGTTCGCGACGGCGGCTTCCCGCTCGACCCCGGCGCCGCGGTGATCCGCAACCTCGTGCGCATCGCGGAGCTCGCGCTCGGGTTCTACACGCTCTCCGCGATCAGCGCGCTCCTCTCGAAGGAGAACAAGCGCCTCGGCGACCTCGCCGCCGGGACGATCGTCGTGCGCGACCGCGCCGATCCGATCCCCGACCTCGACGCGTACCTCGCGCGCCCGGTCCCATCCGACACCGGTCTCTCCGACGCCGACCGCCTCCTGATCGAGCGTTTCCTCGCGCGCCGCGCGACGCTCGACCGCGTCGCGCGCATCCGCCTGGGCGCGCAGCTCGCCGCGCGCGTCCGCCCGGCGCTGCGCGCCGACTACGCCCACCTCGGCGACGAAGCGCTGCTGGAGTTCCTGGTGCGCTAAGGTGTTGGCGGGTGGCCGTCGCCGCCGTTGCGGCGGAAACGGGAGAGCAGGTCGCGCGCAAACGTCATCGCGGAGGCTTTCGCGTCGTCGTAGATCCGCGAGGCGTCCTCGCCGTTCATCTGGCGGCCGTTGCGGTAGAAGAACGCGACGCCTTCGCCGACGACGGTCGTCCCGGCGTACGCGATCGCGGCCTTGATGAAGACGCCGCCGACCGGGATGAAGCCGCTCAGCTCGCGCGCGAGCGCGCGCCAGCCCAGGCCGCCGCCGACGATCGGAAGCAGTTCCCAGACCCGCGAGAGATCGGGGTCGCGGCCGTAGGTCGCGCCGATGTTCAGCATCAGCGTCATCTGGATCCCGGTGATCGCGACGATGTCGGCGCCCGACGCGAACGCGCCCAGGACGATCCCGAGGACGGGGACGTGGTCGACGACGGCGCTCGCGCCGGCGACCTTCAGCGCCGCCATCGAGGCGTCGCGAGTGAGCTTCACGGCGACGGTGTCGCGCAGCGCCGGGAGCCGCCGCCCGACGGCCACCTCGATCCCCTTGCAGCACTCGATCAGGTGCGGCAGGAAGCGCCCGCGCAGCGTCTCCATCGCGATGTGGCTGACGACGTACTCGTCGGCGCCGCCGCGCGGCGGCGGCTGCACCGGGCCGCTCGAGGCGGCCGCGTCGCGGTCGACGATCAGGACGAAGACCGGGAGCCGCAGCGCGGTGAGCTGCTGGAGGTTCAGCGAGGCGCGGTCGGCCGGGCGGGCGACGCAGATGACGGCCCGGGCGTCGGTCGTGTCGACGCTGCGCCGGGCGTCGAGGGTCTCGAGCGCGGCGGCGGCCTCGGCCGGGATCGTGTCGCCGTCGTGGCCGGCGAGCATCACCGCGCGGAGCTCCGAGATCAGCCCCGGGTCGCCGCACAGGAAGAACGTGAACGGCCGCCGCGCGCCGGCGTGGACCGCTCCGGGGTTGAGCGAGCCGCGCAGGCGCTGGAAGATCGCGGCGGCGGCGGTGGCGTTCACGCTACGCTCCTACCCCGTCCGGCCGACCGAGGTTACGTGCGGCCGCGCGCTTCCTTGTCCGGATCGTCCGT
>DATHLL010000488.1:0-2353 GCA_035488195.1 Candidatus Elarobacter sp.
GCCCATGAACCCGCCGCCGCCGCCGGACTGCAGCACCGTGACGGTGTCCATGCGGACCGACGCGTCCTTCCACAGCCACGCGCCGGGCTCGACGTCGAGCTGCTCGCCGGGCGCGAGCACCTTCTCGAACACGTTGCCGTAGCCGTGCAGCAGCAACAACCCTTCCTCGGGCCCCGCCGAGAACCGGTCGATGAACAGCCCGCTGCGCGAGAAGAAGACGTTCGCCAAACCCTGCTGCCAGTAGAAGTCGTACGCCACCGCGTCGGTCGCGAGCAGGAACTGGTGCTCGCGGACGTCGACGATCTGCCCCGGCGCGAGCCGCAGCGCGACGATCTGCCCCGGCGCCTCGCGCGACATCGCGACGTTCCCCGGTCCCTGCGCCGTCGAGATGAAGATCTGCAGCCCCGCGAAGACCCGCTTCGCCGCGTTCTTCAGCCCCATGAACCCGAGCCGCACCTGCGGCTGCTTCCAGAGCAGGATGTGGTGCTCGAAGTAGATCGACGTCCGGGGACCGAGCTCGACGTCGACGACCGGGACCAGCTCGCCCTCGATCACGATCGTCGCGTCGCCGACGCGGATCGGCTCCTTCGGGTTGTCCTTCTCGGCGACCGGCTCGGTGTACGTGCCGATCCCGATCGGCTGGGGCGCCGGCGCGCCGCACGACGGGCAGAAGCGCGCGCCGGCGGGGATCGCGCTCTGGCAGCTCGGACAGGTCATGCACTCGACCGTTCTCCGCGCCGCAGGCCGAGCCTACGTCCGCGCCGCAACGCCGGGTACACGAGCTCCATGGACAACGAAGCGATCGAAGACCAAGGCCGGCGCGACCAGGACCGCAGCCGCGTCGCGAACATCGGCGTCGAGGAGACCGACGACCGCGAGTTCTCCTCCGTCGAGGACGTCGGCGACGCCCCGGGCGAGAACCCGACGGTCGACGACGTGTAGCGCTTGGCGCAGCGCCCGCCCGGCCACCAGCGTTTCTCGGTCTTCCACCGCTCCGCCGACGACGAGCCGGGCCGGCGCGCGTGGCACCACGCCTACGCCGACGTCTTCGCCGGCTTCGGCTCCGTGCTCGACGTCGGCTGCGGGACCGGCGTCTTCCTCGACATGCTGCGCGAGCGCGGCGTCGCGCGGATCGTCGGCGTCGACCGCGATTCCGAGATGGTCGAGGAGTCGCGCGCGCGCGGCTTCGAGGCGCACCTCCTCGACGCGCGCACGCAGCTCCCGACGCTCCGCGAGCGGTTCGACGGCGTGCACCTCTCGTTCGTGATCGAGACGATGGACGGCGACGAAGGGATCGCCGCGCTGCGCGACTGCGCCGAGCTGCTCAAACCGGACGGGACGCTGATCGTGCGCACGCTGAACCCGCGCAACGCCGCGGTGCGCGAGGGCGGGCTCTGGTACGAGCCGCGGGCGAAGCGCCCGTGGCCGCTCGAGACGCTGCACGCCGTGCTGACGGACTTGGGCCTGCGGATCGTCGGGGCCGGCAACGAGCCGGAAGGCTGGCAGCACGTCTACATCCTCGGCCGCGCGCCGGCCGCGCCGCGCGAGGACGAGGCGCGCGTCGCGGTCGCGTATCAGGGCGAGTTCTTCGCGTACAACTCGATGGCGGTGGTGAACCGCGAGCTCGCGCGCGCGCTGCAGGCGTTTCCGGACGTCGCGCCCGCGATCGTCCCCGACGAGCCGGCGCCCGAACCGTCGGTGCTCGCCGATCCGCGCTTCGCCGAGCTGCGGGAGAAGAAGCGGCGCGGCGTCCCGCCGTGCGACGTGCTGATCCGCCAGTCGAACGGCGCCGCCGACTTCCGCCGCGTCGAGGGCGCGCGCGCGATCGTGCAGATCCTGCCGTGGGAGTACGGGACGCTGCCGCGCGCGTGGGTCGAAGGCTTGCGCGCCGGGGGCGCCGACGAAGTGTGGACGCCGACCGAGTACTGCCGCGCGATGTTCCTCGACGCGGGGATCGCGCCGGAGCGCGTCGCCGTCGTGCCGAACGGGATCGACCCGGAGACCTTCTCGCCCGACCGCGCGGTCGAGCCGTATCCGCTGGCGACGAAGAAGTCGTTCACGTTTCTGTTCATCGGCGGGATGCTGCCGCGCAAGGGCGTCGACGTGCTGCTCGCCGCGTACCGCCGGGCCTTCACCCGCGACGACGACGTCGCGCTGGTGCTGAAGCTGTTCGGGGCGCGCACGTTCTACCAGCTCGGCGACGAAGCGGAGTCGCTGCGCGCGTTCGCCGCGGATCCGCGCGCCCCCGAGCTCGTACTCATCGACGAGGAGCTGAGCGACGAGGACGTCGTGCGCCTCTACCGCACCTGCGACGCGCTCGCGTTCCCGTACCGCGGCGAAGGCTTCGGCCTGC
>DATHLL010000489.1:0-2558 GCA_035488195.1 Candidatus Elarobacter sp.
GCCCTCGCCCTCTTTGAGCAGGTGATCCGGCCCCGGGACCGGCTTTCCGTCCTTCGTCAACCTGAAGTCGATCGCGAAGCCGTACGTCGCCTGATAGATCAGCGTGCCCGCGGCGTCGTACGGCTGATTCACGCGGATGACGGCCTCGTGCGTTTTCCCGTCGGGCGTCGTCACGCGCGCGTTCGAGACGTAGTCGATCGGCTGGTACACGAGCCCGGCTTTCGTGCGAATCGGGTCGATCCGGTACGCGAAGCGTTCGAGGTCGACGCGCACGCCGTTCTCCGGGATCGTCGCGGTCTGCCCGCTGAGCACCGCGAACTGCCCGCTGTATCCTTTCGCCCAGTAGATCGTCGTGCCGATCGCGATGATGACGAACCCGACGTGCGCGACCAGCACGCCGCGCCGCGCCCAGTTGTTCTTGTCGGCGAACGTCCACTCGGCGCCGCCGAACTCGCGCTTGCGCACCTGCCAGCCGCGCTCCGCGAAGAACGCGCCGACGCGCTCACGGACCGTCTCGGCGTCGCCGGCGACGCGGACGCTCGCGTGGAGCGGGATCGCGTCGATCTTCACCGGGTTCAGCCGCGGGATGCGGCGCGGGATCACCTTGGTGAACGTCGCCGCCGCCATCGAGCACAGGATCAGCCCCAGCACGCCGATGTACGCCGGGCTGTGATAGATGTTCGCGAGGTCGAGCCGCGCGATCAGCCGCGCTATCGGCGGCGCGTACTCGGAGGCGTAGAACGAGGGATCCTTCCCCTGCTCGATCACGACGCCGATCAGCGTCAGGAACGCCCACAGCGCGAGCAGCGACACCCCGAACGGCACGTGCGCGAACAGCGCGACTAGATCGCGCCACGCCGCGGCCAGCGGGTTCGCGGTCTTCGCGCTCAGCTCAGCGCCGCTTCGCGCTTCCACCGCTTCTCCATGAACACGATGATCCAGAGCGAGATCTCGAAGAGCACGTACATCGGCGAGGCGATCAGCATCATCGTCGCCGGGTTGCCGTCCGGCGCGAGGATCCCGCCGGTCAGCAGCATCCCGAAGATGATGTAGCGCCGGTACTTCCGCAGCAGCGTGCTGTTGATGAGCCCGATCCGCGCGAGCAGCAGCATCACCACCGGCGTCTGGAAGACCAGCGCGAACGCCAGGAACAGCAGCAGGATGAAATTGATCGTGGACTCGATCCCGAACGTCGCCTCGGCGATCGTGTTCGTGATCCCGAGCAGCGCGCCGACGACGCGCGGGATCACCAGGAAGTGCGCGAACGCGATCCCGCCGAGCGCCAGGAAGAACGACGGCGCGATGTACGAGTAGACGGCGCGCCGCGTCTTCGGGTGCACCGCGGGGACGACGAACATCCAGATCTGGTGCAGCAGCACCGGCAGCCCGAGCACGATCGCACCGTAGATCGCGAACTTGAAGATCGCCCACACCGAGTCGGCCGGGCCGAACGCGTGCAGGACGATCTTGTCGCCGAAGTACAGGTGCGTGAGCGGCTTGATCGCCTGCTGCGCGGGCCACAGCAGGACGACCGCCAGGCCGACGATGGTGACGACGCAGACGAAGAGACGGTTACGGAGCTCCCGCAGGTGTTCCGTGAACGGCATCTCCTTCTGGTCCCACTCCTCGGCGCCGGGCTCGCGCTCGCGCTCGGAGCGCTCGGCGAGCATCGGGCGCTAGCTGCGGGGCGGGGCGATCGTCGTCGGCCCGGGAGCGCCGGTCTGCGGGTCGGGGACGATCCCCGGCTGGCCGATCCCGCTCACCGTCGCGGTCTGTTCGGCCGTGCGGGTCTCGGTCTCGGCACGCTTGCGCGCCTCTTCACGGGCGCGTTCGGCCGCGACGTCGGCCTCCGCCTGGCCGACCATGAACTCTTTCTTGGCCTGGCCGGCGCTGCGGGCGAGCTTCGGCAGCTTGTCGACTCCGAACAAGAGGACGGCGGCGCCGACGAGGAGCGCGATTTCGGTGGTTCCGATCATGGGATTCTCCGGTTACGAGAGCAGGGCGTCGGCGAGCGCGACGAGTTCGGAGCGGGCGGGGGCGTTCCCGAGCGGCGCGAGCGATCTCTTCGCTCGTTCGACGTAGCCGGCCAGAACCGATTCCGTGCGGGCGAGCCCCCCGGCGGTCGCGATCCCGGCGACGATCTCCGCGATCCGCTCGCGCCGGTCGTCCTTCTCCGCGAAGAAACGTTCGACGCCGGAGCGGAATTCCCGATCGCCGCCCTCGAGCGCCAGGACCAGGGGGACGGTCATCTTCCGCTCGCGCAGGTCGTTGCCGACCGGCTTGCCGAGCGTCGCCTCGTCGGCGGTCAGGTCGAGAAGGTCGTCGCGCATCTGGAACGCGATCCCGTACGCGGTCCCGAAGTCGCGCAGCGCCTTCACCGCGAACGGCGAGCCGCCCGCCGCGAGCGCGCCGCACTCCGCCGATGCCGCGAACAGCGAGGCCGTCTTCTTCTCCGCCACTTGCACGTACGTCGCGAGCGTCGTGCTCAGATCGCCGAGCGCGCGGAGCTGGAGCACCTCGCCGTCGGTGATGTCGGCGAGCGTCGAGCTGAGCACGTG
>DATHLL010000490.1:0-2020 GCA_035488195.1 Candidatus Elarobacter sp.
GTCGATCTCGATGCCGTCGGTGCCGAGCTGTTGCGCGACCGTCTGCGGGTCGACGCCGAGGTTGTTCACGCCGTCGGTGATCAGGACGATTGCGCGGCGTCCGGTCTTCGGGAGCGCGCGCGCGGCCGCGGCGAGCGCGTCGCCGATCGCGGTGCCGCCGTTCGGCGGCGGGATGCGGCCGATCGCGTCGCGCACGGCGTCCTTGTCGTCGGTGAGCGGCTGCACGAGGCCGGCGCCGCTCGAGAACGCGACGATTCCGAGGCGCGTCCCGTCCGGGACGCCGTCGGCGAACGCACGCACCGCCGCGGCCGCCGCGTCGGCGCGGGTCGGCGTCACGTCGGTCGCGCGCATCGAGCCCGACGTGTCGACGCACAGCACGATTGCGCCACCCCGCACGGGGACGTTCGCGATGAAGCGCGGGCCCGCCAACGCCGCGCCGAACGCGAGCAGCGCCGCGGCGCACGCCAGCGCGATCGCGAGCATCGGATCAATGCGCTGCTTCGTCGCCGACTCGAAGAACGCGAGATCGCTGTACGCCAGCGCCGACGCCGCGGCGCGCCGTGACGCGACGTGCGCCGCCCACAGGAACGACGCGGCGACGAGGATCCCCGCGACCAGCCAGAGCGGGTGCGCGAAGCTCATCCGCCGGCTCCGCGGACCGCGGCTCGCGTAAGCCCAGAACCGGCGGAACTCGGCGAGGTGGAATCGACGAGCCCGAAGGCGTGCAGCAACGAGGCGCGGCCGTCGCGTTCTTCAAGCGTGCCGACCCGCCAGCCCGCGTCGCGAAACCGTGCGTGAAGCGCGGCCTCGCGCGCGTGCGACGCGGCGCGATAGCGCGCGCGCGTGCGCGAACCGGCGAAGACGCGCCGGACGCGCCCCGTCTCGGCGTCACGCAGGCGTACCGGGCCGCGCAGCGGGAGATCGTCGCGCCAGGGATCCCGCGCGAGGAGCATCGTCGCATCGAAGCGCAACGCGGCGCGCACCAGCGCCTCGTCGTCGGGCAGATCGAAGCCGTCGGCGATCGCGAGCAGCGAGGCGCCGCGCGGCAGCGCGCGCATCGCGACGGCGAGCGCGGTCGCGAACCGGAACGGCTGCGACGCCGTCACGAGCGGCGCCGCGCGGCGGTCGCGCACGACGCGGTCGTCGACGATCCGCGCCGCCTGGTCCGCGCCTTCGAGCGCGCCGAACCACGCGCGCACCGCCTCGTTCGCCGCCTCCGAGAGGCACCGTTTCCGCCCGACGCGCATCGAGCCGGACTCGTCGACGATCGCGCCCAGAACGAGCACCGTCTCTTCGAGATAGACGCGCGTCTGCAGCGCCCCGGCGCGCGCCGTCGCGGCGTGGTCGATCCGGCGCGGGTCGTCGCCTTCCGCGTACTCCCGCAGTTGCGAGAAGACGAGCCCGTCGCCGGGACGCGTCCCGCGCGCGGCGGCGCCCGGGCGCCGGGTCGCGCGCGCCCCGCGCAGGATCGCGGCGCGCAGCGCGTTCACGGCGCCGCCACCGAGGCGACGATGCGGCGCACGACGTCCTCGGGATCGCCGCCCGCGATCGCGATCCGGTCGTCGTACGAGATGCGGTGCCGCAGCACCGACGGCGCGAGATCGCGCACGTCGTCGGGCGTCGCGAAGGCGCGGTCGCCGGCGTACGCGCGAGCGCGCGCGAGCTGGACGAGCGCGAGCGCGGCACGGGGGCTCGCGCCGTGCGCGACCAGCTCGGCGCCGCGCGTCGCGCGGACCAGGTCGATCGCGTAGTCGCGCACCTTCTCGTCGACGTGGACGCCGTGCGCCTCGCGCTGCCAGCGCAGCACGTCCTCGAGCGCCGCGACGTTCGCGCGCAGCGGCGGCTCGCCGGCGCTGAAGCGGTCGACGATCGCCCGCTCCTCGTCGCGCGACGGATACCGCACGACCACCTTGGCGAGGAAGCGGTCGAGCTGCGCGAGCGGGAGCGCGTACGTCCCCTCCGCGTCGAACGGGTTCATCGTCGCCAGCACGACGAACGGCGCGGGCAGATCGTGCGTCTG
>DATHLL010000491.1:0-2030 GCA_035488195.1 Candidatus Elarobacter sp.
CTGGGTGCTGATCTTCCGGCCGTCGGGGCTCCTCGGCGAGTCGCTGCCGAACAAAGTCTGATGGCGACCGCACCGAGCGCCGCACCGAGGCCGCTGCTCACTCTGTCGCCCGGGATGCGGACGGCGGTGATCGCGTTCGCCGTTGCGATCGTGCTGCCGTTCGCCGGGCGGAACGGCGCGTTCACGAACTTCCTCGCCGACGCGGGCGCGTTCGTCCTGCTCGCGCTCGGGCTGAACATCGTCGTCGGTTTCGCGGGGTTGCTCGATCTGGGCTACGCGGCGTTCTTCGCGATCGGCTCGTACGCGTTCGCGATGCTGGCCTCACCGCAGTTCGGCGTGCACGTTCCGTTCTGGGTGCTGATCTTCGTCGCGTCGGGGATCGCGGCGGTGTTCGGGATCCTGCTCGGCGCGCCGACGCTGCGGCTGCGCGGCGACTATCTCGCGATCGTCACGCTGGGTTTCGGCGAGATCGTCCCGCAGACGTTCCTGAACCTGACCCAGTGGACGGGCGGGCCGAACGGGATCGGTTCGCTCGACCAACCGGTGTTCTTCGGCCTGCGCTTCGGGTTCGATCCGCTTCCGTACTATCTGCTGATCCTCGCGCTGATCGCGCTGGCGGTGTGGGTCGCGAGCAACCTGCGCAACAGCCGGCTCGGGCGCGCATGGATGGCGATCCGCGAGGACGAGCTCGCCGCCGCGCACATGGGGATCAACACGACGACGACCAAGCTCGCCGCGTTCGCGATGGGCGCCTCGTTCAGCGGTCTCGCGGGCTGCGCGTACGCCTCGAAGCTGCAGCTCGTCTCGCCCGACCAGTTCGGGTTCAACGTCAGCGTCTTCATCTTGGCGATGCTGGTGCTCGGCGGGATGGGGAACATCCCGGGCGTCATCGTCGGCAGCCTGATCCTCTCCGCGCTCGAGCGGTTCATCCTCCCGCAGGGAACGAACTTCTTGCACGGGCTGCACATCAACGTGGACCTGACGAACTCGCGGTTCCTGATCTACGGCGCGATCCTGGTGCTGATGATGCTGTTCCGGCCGGAGGGGCTGATCCCGAGCCGCGAGCGGAAGGCGGAGCTGCACGCCGGCGACACCGACGCGACCGCAGCGGCGCAGGAGCAGGAGCTGTACACGGAGGCCGTGCACTAGCGTGCCGCTGCTCGCGCTCGACCACGTCACGCAGCGCTTCGGCGGGTTGGTCGCGGTGAACGACCTCTCGTTCACGATCGAGCAGGGCGCGATCGTCGCGATGATCGGGCCGAACGGCGCGGGGAAGTCAACGGCGTTCAACCTGGTGACCGGGATCTACCGGCCGTCGGCCGGACGGATCACGTTCGACGGCACCGACGTCACCGGGAAGGCGACCAGCGCGATCGCCGCGCTCGGGATCGCCCGGACGTTCCAGAACATCCGCCTCTTCGCGTTCATGTCTGCGGTCGAGAACGTGACGACCGGCGAGCACGCGCGACTGCGCGCGAACCTCGTCGACTCGCTGCTCCACCTGCCGAGCCAGCGGCGCGAGGAGAAGCGCGCGCACGAGCGCGCGATGGAGCTGCTGCGGTTCGTCGGGCTGGAAAAGTTCGCCGACACGTATGCGCGCAATCTCGCCTACGGCTTCCAGCGCCGGCTCGAGATCGCGCGCGCGCTGGCTTCGGAGCCGAAGCTGCTGCTGCTCGACGAGCCCGCCGCGGGGATGAACCCCAGCGAGAAGCGCGATCTGGTCGATCTGATCCGACGCATCCGCGAGCGCGGCGTGACGGTGTTCTTGATCGAGCACGACATGGGGCTGGTGATGGAGATCAGCGAGCGGATCACCGTCCTCGACCACGGCGAGAAGATCGCCGAAGGCCTCCCGGCGCAGATTCGCAACGACCCGCGCGTGATCGAGGCGTACCTCGGGGCCGAGGCGGAGGCGAGCTGATGGCGCTGCTCGAGGTGAGCGGGCTGGTCGCGCGCTACGGCCGAATCACCGCGCTCGAGGACGTCTCGCTGAGCGTCGCCGAGGGCGAGATCGTCACGCTGATCGGCGC
>DATHLL010000492.1:0-9247 GCA_035488195.1 Candidatus Elarobacter sp.
GCGGAGGTCGAGCACACCGCGGCGGCGGTCGCCGAGATCGATCGGGGCGCGGCCGGCGTCGCGCAGGCGACGCAGGGGCTGCGGCTGCTCAGCGGCACGCTGAACGACGCGGCGGCCGAGTACGACGGCGGGATCGACTCCGTGCTGGCCGGGCTGACCGCGCTCGTCTCGACCGTCGAGCAGACGGCCTCGTTCGCGACCGCGATGGAGTCCGGCTCCGCGCAGATCCGGACGTTCCTCGAGCAGTTGCGCCGCATCGCGCGGCAGGCGCGTCTGCTGGCGATCAACGCGGCGATCGAAGCGGCGCACTTGGGCGACGCCGGACGCGGTTTCGTGATCGTCGCCGACGAGGTGAAGCACCTCGCCGAGTCGACGGCGCAGTCGTCGGCCGACGTCGCGGCGATCGACAAGCAGCTCTTCGACGCGAGCCGCCGCGTCGACGCCGCGATCGGCGAGTCGGCGGCGGTCGTCCGCGGGCTCGCCGGCGAGCTGCAGGCGGCGCGGCAGCGTTCGGCCGAGACGCGCGCGCAGGTCGCCGAACTCGACGCCGCGATCGCCGAGGTCGCGGCGATCGCCGACCAGCAGAGCACCAGCGTGTCCGCGATCGCGCACGGGATCGAGGGCGTCGCGCGCCACGCGCAGGACGTCGCGGACGCCGCGCAGCGCGCCGCCCGGCTCGGGATCGGCGACGCGCTGGATCTTCTCCAGCACGCCGTCGCGCGCTATCGCCTCGGCGACGCGCGCGCCTCGCAGGGCGAGCCGATCGCCGTCGAAGCCCTTCCGGAACCGCTGCGCGAAGCGGCCGCCGCGCTGCGCGCGAGCGTCGACGCCGACCAGCGCGAATTGCTGACGCTCGTCACGACGATCGCCGTCTCGATCGCGCGCAACAGCTACGAGTGGCGCGCCATCGCGACCTCGCTCGCGTCGCTGCGCGACCAGCTCCAGGCGACGATGCTCTCCGTCGACGAGACCGCGTCCGGCGCGACGGTCGCGGCGCAGGCGGCGCAGCGCATGCGCGTCCCGCTCGACGCGGTCCGCGCCGGCTTCGCGGTCTCGGTCGAGGAGCTGCGGCGCGCGCTCGAGCGCGTCGTTGCCGTCCGCGACGACGTGCGCAACGCGGCCTCGTTCGTCGCGGACACCACCGCGGCGGGCGAGCGCGCCGCCGAGATCCTCGACCTCATCGACACCATCTCGAGCGAGACGACGCTGCTCTCGCTGAACGCGGCGATCGAGGCCGCGCACGCGGGCGCCGCGGGCAGCGGCTTCGGCGTCATCGCCGACGAGATCCGCGCGCTCGCCGCGACGACGGCGAACGCGACGCACGAGATCGCCACGGTCATCGCGGACGTCGCCGAGGCGAGCCGTTCGATGACCGGCACGACGGAGCGCGCCGCCGCGGAGACCGGCCGCGTCCAGGACGACACGGCGCAGATGCAGTCGGCGATCGGCGCGCTGCGCGCGCAGGTCGACGAGACGCTCGGGCGGGCCTCGGAGGTCGCCTCGATCGTCGAGCAGCAGCTCGCCGCGCTCGCCGGCGTCCGGCGTGCGGCGGAGATCGCGGTGCGGCGCGTCGAGAGCGACGCCGGCGCGGCGACCGACGGCCGCCGCATCGAGCTCGCGATGCTCGGGATGCGCGCGCACGCGCTCGCCGCGCGGCGCCCGCTCGGCACCGTCGCGGAGCGCATCCGCGAGCTCGGGCTCGGCCTGGCGGAGAAGATGGACGCCGTCTTCGGCGACGCGCTGGCGCGCGGCGCGATCGCGCTGCACGACTGCTTCGACACCCGCTACGTCGAGCTCACCGGTCCGGCGATCGCGCAGCTCGGGCGTCTCTTCGACGTCTCCAAGGTGCCGCCGCAGGGCTTCGACCCGCCGAAGTTCGCGACGCGCTACGACCGCGCGGTCGAGGACGGCTTCAACCGGCTCATCGACGAGCACGTCCCGCTGCACCGCGCGATCAAGGCGATGTTCGCGGTCGATCTGAACGGTTATTGCTTCGGACACTACCGCGAATGCCGTCACGACTGGACCGGCGACTACACCCGCGATCTGAACGGTAACCGCATCAAGCGCTTCTTCGAGGACGACTTGAGCCTGCGCTGCTCGCGCGTCGGGCTCGGCGACGCGTCGCTCCCGCTCCCGCGGCGCACGCCGTACGAGCGGTTCCGCGAGCTCGGCTGCGTGCTGCGCCGCGAGGGCGAGCGGCCGTGGGCGATCTTCACGTACGCCCGCGACACCGGGATCGTCTACAACGACCTCTCCGTCGCGCTGTTCGCGCAGGGCCATCGCGTCGGCACGATCCGCATCATCTACGACGCCGACCTCGTCTGACGCGCGTCACGGGGTGACGCTCTTCGTCACCGTTCCTTTCTCGTCGAGGAAGTCGATCCGCGCTTTGCCGCTCGCCTCGACGCGCAGCAGCAGCCGGACGTGTCCGGCCGCGTCGTTGAGCCGGACGTCCGAGGCGCCCTCGCGGTTGCCGATCATCCACCGCTGGCGGCCGAACTTGCCCTCGCTGCGCCAGCGCATGCGAATCGCTTGCCGTTCCTCGTCGGTACGGGCGGCGTTGTACTCGCGCACGAACTGCGGCAGCGTCTCGCTCATCGAGACCTTCGGCAGCTCGTTCCCCGCGATGAACGAGTCGCTCGCCGTGGGGTTGTCGCCGTGTGGATCTCGAGCGCTTGGTCCTGGTGCCACGCGTCGAACGTCAGCGCCTCGAACTGTTCGCCGCCGGTGCCGCCGTAGCTCAACCCGCCCTGTTCGTCGCCCCGATCGTTGTAGAACATCAGCCCCGCGCTTTGGCGCGGCGGGCCGATGCGCGGTATCGTGCGGCCGTCGATCGTCCCCTCGGGGATCGGCTTCCCCGTCAGCAGCAGCCGCGTCTGCCCCGATGCGTCGATCACCCGCACGCGCTTGACGACGATCTCGTCGAAGCGCTCGACGCGAGTCGCGGCGTGCGCGGAGATCGACGAGAAGGCGAGCGCCGAGAGCGCCGCCGCGCAGACCGTGAGCGCGACGCGCTCGTACATCATGGTCATCTTCTCACCTCGCGGGACGCGTCCAGGAGCCGCCGTTCGTGAAATGGACGTAGTCGACGGTGCAGTCGTTCGTGTCCGAGACGTACGCGAACAGCCCGCCGTTCACCGTGCGCCGGACGTGGCGGCTGACGTCGGCGCCCGGCGGGAACGGCGCCCGAACGTCGAACGTCGCGCGCTTCTCGTGCCGGCCGTACCGCGCGCTGAACCGCACCTCGTCGGCCGGCACGGACGTCGTGTTCCGCAGGGTCACGTCGTACGACGCGATCTCGACGAACTCGATGCTGTGGATCCCGCCGCTGCAGACCGAGATCGTCACCGGCGCCGAAGGCACGGGCGAAGCGGCACGCGCGCTTTGCGCGCAGGCATGCGCCGCCGCCGAAGCAACGCACGCCGCCACGGACAGCACGCCGAGAAGCCGCATCAGCCGTAGACCTCGATCAGCCGGCGAGCGTACCAGCGCGGCCACGGCTCGTCCTCGCCGGAGTCGCCGTAACGCTCGTCGCACACCACCAGATCGCGCGTGAGATGGCTGCGCACCGGCCGCCGCCCGAGCAGCGTTCCGAGCGGCGAGTGCGCGAGGAGCCAGTCGGAATAGAACGTCGCCCAATCGTCGTCGGCGCCGTCCGTGTCCTTGAACACGGCGTGGTGGATCTCACCCGCGTCGTGCAGGAGATCGGCAATCTGCCGGATGCGGTCGTCTGCCATCGCGGACCGATATCCGCGCGCGCCGCGGACTTCCTCTCCACCGAAACGGTGGCCGGGCCGGCTATCCGCGCAGCGGCGGCGGCTCGCCGAGAACGGTGAAGACGACCGTCGTGCCGCGATCCAGCTCCGGGCCGAGGATCATCAGCAGCCGCGCGAGGTCGGCGTTGTGCGCGCGCACGCCGCCCTCGCTCGGCGTAAGCGGCTGAAACGGCGCGAGCGCGCCCTCGGGCGATCCACCGCCCGCGGGCGCGGCGGCGCCGCCGCGAATCGCGATCCCCGTGCGGCCGTGAGCCGCCAGACCGCCGACCGCGCCAGGGAGCCGCGCGATCTCGATGCCGGCCTCGCGCCGCTTCGCCCGGCCCGCGTCGAGGAGCCGCTGCAGCAGCGCCGGGTCGAGGTCGCCGACGAAGAGCGCGCCCGGCCCGTCCTCCGGCGTCGCCGGATCGTGCTCGACGCGGCCGGTCAGACGGTAGTGTCCCGGCGGCATCGGAAAGCCGGGGCCGTACGGCGGGCGCGGCCCGGCCCGGTGCGCGGCGCCGGTCGCCGGGATCGCGTGCCACAGCTTGCCGTCCGGGCCGAACACCGCGAGCCGCTCCAAGCGCCGCTCGAAGACGACGTGGATCACCGGCCCGTCTCACAGCGAACGCGTCCCACGGGGCACACCTTAGCGGCGCGCGCACGCCCTCACCTCTCCAATATACTATTGCAGCGTCAGATTCTATGGTACTTCCGCACTATAATCGTGCGGCATGCTGGCGGGCCGCTGTCGCTAGGGTGCCCCGCCGCCGACGATCCCGAGCGCGGCGCACTTCGAGACCAGCGCCGAGCGCGTCCGGACGTCCATCACCTCGTAGACCCGGCGGGTCTGGTTGCGGATCGTGTTCTTGCTGCGGCCGAAACGGGCGGCGATCTCGGCGGTCGAGCGGCCCTCGCAGATCGCCAGCATGACGCGGTGCTCGGCCGGGCTGAGCTGCGCGACGCCCTTCGCGCGCTCGGCGAGCGCGGCGTAGCGCCGGCGCAGCCACGAGCGCGGCGCGATCCGGGTCAGCTCGTCGGCCCGCGCCAGCGACTCCTCATTGCTCGCGAGCTCGATCAGCGCGAGGAGCGCGACCGTCTCGCCGTAGCGGTCGCCCTTCGCGTGCCAGACCGCGAGCGCCGCACGCAGCCGCGCGAGCGCCGCGCCCGTCTCGCCGCGGGCGCGCGCGAGCGCCGCGCGCGCGGCGTCCTCGAGCGCGTCGAGACGCGGCTCGATCTCCAGCACGTCCAGCGGCGCGCGCGGCGGCGGCAGCGCGTGGTGGAGCTCGAGCAGCCGCTCCGCGACCGCCGTCTCGAGCTCGGCCGCGTCGTGCGCGACGGCGAGCAGCGCGGCGCGGTCGCCGGCGGCGGTCGCGCCCCAGTCGACGTCGGCGGCGATCGCCGCCGCTTTGTGCACGAGCCGCTCCGGCGTGAACACATCGCCCGCCGCGCGCGCGACGCGCGCCAGCGTGATCAGCGCGCCGACCCGCTGCGCGCCGGGCGCGGAGTGCACGAGCGTCTCGTCGGCGATCCGCCACGCCTGGCCGGCGTTCCCTTCGAGCAGCTCGACGAACGCGCGGCTCTGGCGCATCGCGACCCAGCGCGCCTGGATCGCCGGCGACCACGCCAGCGCGTCGGCCTCGCGCCGCACGCGCTCGAAGAGCTTGAGGTCGAAGGTCTCGTGCGCGATGCTGGTCATCCCGTGCAGCAGCGAGGCGTGCATCGCCGCGTCGCGCTGCGGCGCCGCGCGCAGCGCGTCGAGCGCGTCGAGGAAGTGCCGCGCCGCGATCGGGTACCGCTCGCGGCGCACCTCGATCCAGCCGAACAGCTCGAGCGCGCGCGCGTGCACGATCCCCGCTTCGTGATCGGCGTATGCGTCGAGCGTCGCCTCGGCCTCGTCGAAACGGCGCGCGGTGAAGTACCCGAGCGCGAGCTCGTAGCCGGCCTCGGCGCGAATCGCGCGGTCGGCGACGGCCGCGTCGGTCGCCGCGCGCTCGAGCAGCGGGATCCCGTCGTCGAGCCGGCCGAGCCGCACCAGCGCGCTGCCGCGCAGCATCGCCGCGGTGACGCGCTCGTCGGCGCCGTCCGGCAGCTCCGCGGCGTCGTCGAGCGCGACCAGCGCGCGCGCGGCCTCGCCGGCGCGCAGCGCGGCGCGGGCGATCAGGAACGCCGCCTCGACGCGCTCCGCGCGGTCGCCGAACTCGGCGCCGGTGAGCAGCGCGATCGCGCGCTCCCACTCGCCGGCGAACCACGCCTCGCGCGCCTCGCCCAAGAGGCGCGCGCCGGAACGCGGTGCCGCCGCTCTCGCTGCGTTGGTTTCCATCGTCACACCCGTCCGATCGTCCCTACGCCGCCGTCTTCGTCCCGCACTCGCCGCAGAACTTCGCGTTCGGCGGGAGGTCGGCGTGAGCTTCGAACTTGAACTCGATCGTCGCCATTGCTCGGGACGATTCGAGCGCCTGGCCTAGCGTCCTTGGGCTAGTGGGTCACCTGCGGTGGCCCTCGCGTGCGGGCTCGCCGTCGCGGACGCGCCAGCGCCCGCGCACCATCACGTGCCGCGGCGCCGCGCGGTCGGAGGCGAAGACGTAGCGGTCGAGCAGCTCGCCGGGGAGCGCGCCCGCGAGCGGCGGCTCGCGGTCGTCGAGCACCAGCAGGTCGGCGCGCCGCCCCGGCTCCAGCGCGCCGGCCGCGAAGCCGCAGGCCTGCGCGCCGCCGCGTGCCGCGCGCGCGTAGAGCGTCTCGCCGCACGACGCGCCCGCCTCGGTCGCCGCCACGATCCGGCGCCGCGTCGCGAGCCGCTGCCCGTACTCGAGCCAGCGCAGCTCCTCGACCGGCGCGATCGAGACGTTGCTGTCGGAGCCGATCCCGAGCGCGCCGCCCGCGGCGAGATACGGGCCGAGCGGGAAGAGGCCGTCGCCGAGGTTCGCCTCGGTCGTCGGGCACAGGCCGGCGACCGCGCCGCTCCGCGCGAGCGCCTCGCGCTCGGCTTCGTCGACCTGCGTCGCGTGGACGAGGCACCAGCGTTCGCCGACCTCGCAGTTCTCCAGCAGCCAGCGCACGGGGCGCGCGCCGTACGCCGCCTCCACCGCCTCGACCTCGCGCTGCTGCTCGGCGGCGTGCAGGTGGAACGGGACGTCGCGCGGCGCGCCCGCGAGCAGCGCGCGCAGCTCGTCGCGCGTCACCGCGCGCAGCGAGTGCGCGCACGCGCCCACGACGACGTCGGGATCGTTCGCGTGATCGCGGCGCAGCGTCTCGGCGATCTCGAGAACGTCGTCGGGGGTGGTCGCGAAGCGCTTCTGGCGCTCGTGCAGCGGCGCGCCGCCGGCGTCGGCGTGCGCGTAGAGCGCGGGGAGCAGGCAGATCGCGATCCCGGCGTCGCGCGCCGCGGCGACCAGCGCGCGCGAGGTCGCCGCCTTGTCGGCGTACCAGCGCCCGCGCGGATCGCGGTGCAGGTAGTGGAACTCGGCGACCGCGGTGTAGCCGGCGCGCAGCATCCGCCGGTACACGTCGAGCGCGATCCCGTGCAGCGCGTCGGGCTGCAGCGTCGCGGCGAGCTCGTACATCGCGGCGCGCCAAGTCCAGAAGTCGTCGGCGGTCGAGCCGCGCCGCTCGGCGCTCCCCGCCATCATCCGCTGAAAGGCGTGCGAGTGCAGGTTCGGCATCCCCGGGATCACCGGGCCGTCGAGGACCTCCGCGCCGTGTGGCCAGGCGCCGGGCTCGACGCCGGTGAGCGTCCCGTCGGGCGCGATCTCGAGCGCGACGTCGGGAGCCCAGCCGTCCGGGAGCAGCGCCTCCCGCGCGAAGATGCGCATCGAAGGATGAAGCGGCGCCGGGCGAGCGGAATCCTGGCCGGTACCATGCTGGGGAGGCGCCTCGTCGCCGGTTCGTCGGCATGCCTTTTCGGCGTGCTGTGCGCGACCGCGTCCGTCGCGGCCGACGTCTCCGACAGCCTCGCCCAGTTCGTCGCGGTGCGCGCCGAGATCGCGGGGACCGTCTCCGACCGGTTCGGGACGGCCTGGCGCAAAGACATGTTCAACGACGCCGTCGCGGCCGAGCTGGTGTGGCTCGACGCGGCGAACGGCGAGCTGAAGGACCAGCACGACGCGCTCGTCGAGCGCCGTTCCGCGGAGCGGTCCGACCGCGACCTGCTGCAACCGAAGATCGACGCGAACGCGCAGCTCGTGACGAATCTCCAGTCGCGCCGGTCGAACCTGAGCGATCGCGAGCGCGCGCTGCTCACCGCCGCCGCGGACCTGCGCGCGCGCGTCGATCGGCACAACGCGAACCGGTGCCGCACGACGACCGACAACCCGGGCGCGTGCGCGGCGTACGACGCCGAGAAGCGCAGCCTCGACGCCGAGCACCAGGATCTCGTGCAGCGCATCGCCTCGCTGCAGTCCGAGGACGACGATCTGAGCGGTCAGGAGACCGCGGCGCAGCAAGACGCCGCCGAGCTCGCCTCGCAGGACCGCGCGCTCGACCAGCGCGAGGACGTGCTCAAGGACGACGAGGACGCGTTCGTGCGGCGCTGCGACGAAGCGACGACGCGCGCCCGCGCGCTGCTCGAAGTCCTGCGAAACCCGCGGCAGGACGCGCTCTCCTCGCGCGCCGCGCAGCGCGCGGCCGAGCGCGACGCGCACATGCGCGAGACCGACGAGATGGGCGCGACCTTCGCGACCTCGGTCGGGAGCGGCGCGATGGGCGGGCTGGTCAAAGGGCTCGCGCTGCAGGTGGGCCGCCGGGCGACGCTCGCCGAGACGCTCGCGCTCGCCGGTTCCCGCGCGGTCGCGGGCTCGGCCGCGATCGCGCTCCCCGCGGCCGACATCCTCGCCAAGGACATGGACGAGCGTTCGTCCGAGGTCGCGAACAACACGTACCTGCTCGGCGCGTACGGCGCGGCGCTCGTGAACCTGAAGCGCGAAGGCCGGTTGCGGCCCGGAGACAAGGGCTACGACGCGCTGCGCTCGATGAGCGCCTCGCTCGGCGGCGAGTCGCCCGGCAGCGGCGCGGAGTTCACGCTGCAGTCGCTCGCGCTGACGAAGCACACGATCCGCAACGCGATCGTAGGGCTCGCCGTCGAGCTCACGCCGACCCCCGGCGAGCGCGTCGCCGACGGCCTCGTCGAGTCGATCGTGACGAAGCGCATCGCGAAGAGCGGCACGAAGATGGCCGCGGTCTCGGTCGGGCACGGCGTCGCGGAAGAGTACGTGAAGACGCTCCAGCACGACTACTTCATGAAGCAGCCGCTGAAATGGATCTCGGACTCGGTCGACGGGACGTCGCGCCAAGCGGCGCAAGACGCGCTGCGCAACGATGCGAAGTGAAGGCGAGCGCGTCCCGGCCGACGCGATCCTCGGTGTTTCGGCGCTCCTGATCGGAGCCGCCGCGGCGGCGCTGATCGCCGTCTTCTCCGGCCGCGTCCCGGCCGGCGCGCTCGCGCGGCAGACCGCGCCGCCGCGCGTCGCCGCGCGGCGCGCCGTCGCGGCGCCGAG
>DATHLL010000493.1:0-2505 GCA_035488195.1 Candidatus Elarobacter sp.
TCATCGGCACGCCCGCGCCCGCGACCGCCGCGCCGAGCGCGAGCCCGGCCCCGTCCGGCCGCCGTGGCCGGCGCAGCGCGCCGGCGGCTTCGCCGAGCCCGGCCGCGAGCGAGTCGCCCGAGCCGCCGCAGTTCTCGACGATGGACGGCGTCTGGGAGGTCCAGCTGCAGCCGCTGTACACCGGCAAGACGGTCTACTCGCACCTCGCGGTCACGCAGAAGGGCGATCAGCTCACCGGGACGTGGATGCGGTCCGACAAGGACAAGGTCCCGTTCACCGGGACGTTCGACGGGCGGCTGTTCAAGATCACGACCACCGATCCGACTGGGAAGATCGTCTGGACGCTCTCCGGGTACGCCGAGAACTTCTCCGACATGGTCGGACTGCTGACGACGCCGGATCCGAAGGCCCAGGGCACGCCGTTCACCGCGACCCATCGGAAGAAAGAGCGTCTCGGCCTCTGACGTGATCCGCCCGGCGCCGGACGAGGTGCGGGTGCTCGACGCTCGCATCGTGGCGGCGATCGGGGGCTACGCGCTGAGCGACGCGGAGTTCCTCGCGCTCGCGCGGGATCTGTTCGCGTACCAGGTCGCGCACAACGAGCCGTACGCGGCGTTCGCGCGCGCGCACGGCTTCGATGCGGCGCGGTTGCCGCGCAGCGTCGAGGAGATTCCGGCGGTGCCGGCCGCGGCGTTCAAGGAGGCGCGGCTCGCGACGTTTCCGCCGGGCGAGACGGCGGTGTGGTTCGAGACCAGCGGAACGACCCTTCGACAAGCTCAGGGCAGGCTGGGGCGCGGCGGGCGGCACGAGTTCCCCACGACGCGGCTGTACGAAGCGGCGCTGCTCGCGTCGTTCGACCGGATGATGCTCGCGGACGTCGTTCGGCCGGGGCATGGTGACGCGCGGCTGCGGTATTTGAACCTCGTCCCGGATCCGCGCGAGAACCCGCACAGCTCGCTCGGCTATATGATGGGCGCCGTCGCGCGCGAGCGCGGCGACGGCGCGGACGGGTGGTATTTGCACGGCGACGCGCTCGACGTCGACGGTTTCGTGCGCGACGTCGCGCGAGCGCGCGCCGACGGCGTCGCGGTGTGCGTCGCGGCGACGGCGTTCGCGCTGGTCGCGCTGAACGACGCGCTCGCCGAACGAGGCCTCCGGCTCGCGCTGCCGGACGGGTCGCGGATCATGGAGACCGGCGGGTTCAAAGGGCGCACGCGCGTCGTCGAGCGCGCCGTGCTGTACGCCGAGACGTCGGAACGGCTCGGCGTGCCCGTCGAGGCGATCGTCGCCGAGTACGGGATGACCGAGCTCTCGTCGCAGTACTACGACGCGTTCGCGTCGCGCGGGCGCGTCGAGCCGCGCGTGAAAGTTGCACCGCCGTGGCTGCGGCCGATCGTCGTCGACGGCGAGGGACGGCCGCTGCCGCACGGCGTCGTCGGCGCGATCCGGCACGTCGATCTCGCCAACCGCGGCTCCGTCATCGCGATCGAGACCGAGGACCTCGGCGCGCTGGTCGAAGCGCCGGCGTCCGGCGACGGCGGTGCGGCGTCCGATGCGCGGCCGGGGCTCGTGCTGCTCGGACGCGAGCAGGGCGCCGAGCTGCGCGGGTGCTCGCTCGACGCGGAGTCGCTGCTCGCGCGCCGTGGCTGAGCGCGGCGCGCTGCGCGCGCTTTCGGCGAAGCGCATCATCGGCTTCGTCGCCGACGCGGCGGAGCGGTGGCACGACGCCGACTTCGCGCCGCGCGTCCGCGCGAGCGCCGCGATCGAGGCGCGGCTCGGCTACACGACGCCGGTCGTCGACTACGCGCTCGACCGGCTCTTCGGCGAGATGACGCGCGCGTCGCTCGAAGCGGCGATCGCCTCGGAGCTGGGCGGCATCGCCGCGCTCGACGGCGTGACCGAGCGAACCGGCGCGCCGGCGTCGTGGGCGCGCGGGGTCGACCGCGTGGTCGTCGTCTCCAGCGACACGACGATCGGCGTTGCGCTCGTTCCGGCCGTCTTCGCGCTGTGCGCGAAGTGCGACGTGGTGGTCAAGGACCGCACCGACGCGCTGGTTTCGGCGTTCTTCGCGACGCTCGCCGAAGAGCATCCGGCGTTCGCGAGCGCAGCGCAAGCTCGGCCGTGGACCGGAGGCGACGATCCGGCGGAGGACGCGCTGCTCCGAGATGCTGATACCGTCGTTGCGTTCGGTCGCGACGAGACGCTGCTCGCGATCCGCGCGCGCTGCGGCGCGGGCACGCGCTTCGTACCGTTCGGACACCGCGTCAGCGTCGGGCGCTTGACGCGCGGGGAGATCGACGCCTTGAACGGCGGCGCATCGAGTCCGGCGGGCACGTTATCGGGTCCGGCCGGCACGCCGGCGGAGCGCATCGCCCGCGACGCGCTGCTGTACGACGGCGAAGGATGTCTCTCGCTGCACGCGCTGTTCGTCGAAGCCGGCGGCGACGAGCTCGCGCGAACGGCGGCGGAGCTCGCCGCGGCGTTCGAGCGGGTGAGCGTCGAGTT
>DATHLL010000494.1:0-4617 GCA_035488195.1 Candidatus Elarobacter sp.
CACCGGCGAACCCGGCCCGGCCGCCGTCTGGATGCGCCCGCGCCTCCCGCTGATCGCCGGCGAGCCGCGCCGCACGCTCGACGCCGCGCTGATCGTCGCCGACGCCGCGAACGGCATCAGCGGCGAGCTGCCGATGCGCGAGTGGATGTTCGTCCCGCCCTCGCTCTCCGTCGCGCTCCAGCGATACCCGCACGACGAGTGGATCCTCCTCGACGCCCGCACGACGCTGACGAACGACGGCCTCGGCCTCACGAGCTTCCGCCTCGCCGACGACGCCGGCTGGCTCGCCGCCGGCAGCCAATCGCTGCTGGTCGAACGCCAATCGCTTTGAGCGTCTTGAGCTGATCCAATGCGCGTTCTGTGAAGACGGCGGCCATCGCGACCGCCGTCTTCTTCGTCACTCTCTCGAGGGTATCTCGACCGTCGCATCCCTTTCGGCCTGATCGATGATCGTTCGCATCTTCGAGAAAACGGTCTTCGATTCGACGATCTTCCCGGACCGGAGATCGTCGAGGCCTTCCTGGACGAGCCGCTTCAGCGCGTCACGGCGCTCGGCGCGTTCCTGCTCGCGCTCGTACAGCAGTCGCAAGCCGGCCCGGACGACCTCGCTGCTGGAAGCGTATTTTCCGCTCTGCACTTGCTCTTTGACGAAACGGTCGAGCTCGGCCGTTACGGAAATGGTCATACCAATTTATACCAAAGATTGGTATCCAAGGCGCAAGGACCCGGATTGGGTACCTCGCCTCGGTGAGGCTTCTCCGAACCGCGCTCGCCCTTGCGATCGCGCTTTCGTTCCCGCTGCGTCCTGCGAGCGCGGCGACGACGTGCGTGCCGGCGCAGTTGGCGTCGGGCGGGTATCCGGTGATGCTCGTGAAGGCGCGCGTCAACGGGCGCGGGCCGTATGCGTTTCTCGTCGACACGGGCGCGACGGTGACGATTGTGAGCGCCGCGCTCGCGAAGAACCTGCGGCTGACGCCGTTGCCCGTCGCGGTGCAGGGGATCGGCGCGGGCGGCAGCTTCAGCACGCGCGCGTACGTCGCGTCGGTC
Organism: Candidatus Elarobacter sp.; assembly: GCA_035488195.1. GTDB lineage: Bacteria > Vulcanimicrobiota > Vulcanimicrobiia > Vulcanimicrobiales > Vulcanimicrobiaceae > Vulcanimicrobium. The sequence goes on from DATHLL010000494.1 coordinate 1,048, forward strand.
GCGGTCGGCGAGACGCATCAGGACCGCGTCGTCGTCGGAACGTTCGATCTCACGCAGATCGACGCGGCGGTGGGATCGATCGACGGACTGCTCGGCTACGACTTCCTGAAGTACTACCGCGTCACGATCGACTACCCCGGCCGGAGACTGTGCCTCGACGGCTGACGCGCAGGAAGCCCGGCCGCCTCACGTATCGGCGGCTGTTCGTCCACGACTTGCGACGCCCGGTTGAGCCGGCGGGTGCGCGGATCGAGAGATGCTGACGTCGGGATAACGCACCGGCGCCCGGGCCGGTTCTTGAGCCTGGATGAGACCTCTCCGAGACCAATGCTACCACAGTCTAGCTATACAAGCAAGGCCCGAGAACCGATTGCGCTGGGAGCGTTGACCGCCCGCGCGGATCGTGATAAAGTCCACGAACTCCATGCTGAAGCGCGCACGGTGTCTCATGGCGATGTGCATCTGCTGTCTCCCCGTCGGGGATCGGCGAGCTTCGGCATGAGCTAGCGCGCATCGCGCACATCGTGCAAGAGCCCTCGCCGGTCACCGGCGGGGGCTCTTGGTTTTTCATCGCTTTCCCCTCGCACCAGGAGGCGTTCCATGGCATCACTCTCCCGTTCCGGATTCCTCACCGCCGCCGGCGCCGCGGCGCTCGCCGCGGCCGTCCCGCTTCGCGCGCGCGCCGCCGACAAGATCGGCGTCGACTTCGCGTACTACAATCCGCCGAGTCTCGTGCTCAAATCGAAGGGCTGGCTCGACGAAGCGCTCGCGAAGCGCGGCACGTCGGTCGACTGGGTGCTCTCACTCGGCTCGAACAAGGCGAACGGGTTTCTCGCCGCGGACGCCGCGCAGTTCGGTTCGACGGCGGGCAGCGCGGCGCTGCTCGCTCGCGCCAACGGGACGCCGATCAAGACCGTGTTCCTGTACTCACGACCGGAGTGGACGGCGCTGGTGGTTCCGAAGGACTCGCCGCTCAAGAGCGTCCGCGATCTCAAAGGCAAGAAGGTCGCGGCGACGCGCGGGACCGATCCGTGGTTCTTCCTCCTGCGCTCGCTCGCCGCGAACGGGCTCCAGCCCGGCGACGTGCAGTTCGTCGATCTGCAGCATCCCGACGGGCGCACCGCGCTCGACCGCGGGCAGGTCGACGCGTGGGCCGGCCTCGATCCGCACATGGCCGCTTCGCAGCTCGACGCCGGATCGCGGCTGCTCTACCGCAACGTCGCGTTCAACACGTGGGGCGCGCTGAACGTGCGCGAGGACTTCCTCGCATCGCACCCCGACGTCGTCGCGATCGTGCTGCGCCAGTACGAGCGCGCGCGCAAGTACGCCGCCGCGCACGCCGACGAGACGGCGGCGCTGCTTTCCGAGGCGTCGCACGTCGAGCGGCGCGTGGCCGACCTGCAGCTCCGGGAGCGCACCACGTATCCCGGCGACGGCACGCCGGGCTCCGAGTATCGCGACGCGATCGCAGCCGTCGTTCCGCTGATCCGTGCCGACAAGCTCGCGAAGCCGGACGCCGATCTCGACGGCGCGGTCGTCGCGCTGGTCGACGGGCGCACCGCGGCGACCGCGCTGCGTGGTTAGGTTCGCGGTCCCGCTCGCGCTCTTCGCCGCGTGGTGGGCGGCGACCGCGAGCGGGCGCGTGAAGTCGTATCAGCTCGCCTCGCCGCACGACGTCCTGCGCGAGGTGGTCGATCTCGCGCAGAGCGGGCTGCTGTGGCGCGATCTCGGCGCGAGCGTCGAGCGCGTCGCCGCGGGCTTCGCGATCGCGCTGGCGCTCGCGCTCATCGTCGGATCGCTGGTCGGTGGATCGCGCGTCGCGGAGCGCGCGCTCGACCCGACGCTGCAGGCGATCCGCGCGGTGCCCTCGCTCGCGTGGGTGCCGCTGATCTTGCTGTGGCTGGGGATCGGCGAGGCGGCGAAAATCACGCTGGTCGCGATCGGCGCGTTCTTCCCGGTCTACGTCGCGCTCGTGAGCGGGATCCGCGGCGTCGACCGCAAGCTGGTCGAGGTGGGCACAATCTTCGGGCTCTCGCGCGCGGCGCTGATCGTGCGCGTGCTCGTCCCCGCGACGCTGCCGCAACTCCTCGTCGGCGCGCGGATCGGGCTCACCCAGGCGTGGCTGTTCCTCGTCGCCGCGGAGCTGCTCGCAGCGACGAACGGGCTCGGGTTTCTGCTGACCGACGGGCAGCAGACCTCGCGCACCGACGAGATCTTCGTCGCGATCCTGCTCTTCGCCGTCTGCGGAAAGCTCTCCGAGACGGCGATGCGCGCGCTCGAGAAGCGGCTCGCCGGGTGGACGGACACGGTGCCGGTATGACGTCCGCCGTGCGGAACGATTCCGGGCCGAACGCGGCGCGGATCCGCGGCGTCCGCAAGGCGTACGGCGCGCACCTCGTCCTCGACGGGCTCGACCTGGACGTGGCGCGCGGCGAGCGCGTCGCGATCCTCGGCGCGAGCGGCTGCGGCAAGTCGACGCTGTTGCGCTGCATCGCCGGGCTGGAGGCGGTGAACGCCGGGACCATCGCCACCGCGGGCGAGATCGGCCTGGTCTTCCAAGAGCCGCGGCTCTTCCCGTGGCTCGACGTCGCGCGCAACGTCGCGTTTCCCGCGCGCAGCGACGCCGAGCGGGCGCGCGTGCCGAACGTCCTCGCGCTTGTCGGCCTCGCGCACGCCGCGGACCGGCTTCCGAAGCAGCTCTCGGGCGGGATGGCTCAGCGCGCCGCGCTGGCGCGCGCGCTCGTGCGCGATCCTGCGCTGCTGCTCCTCGACGAACCGTTCGCCGCGCTCGACGCGCTGCGCCGCATCGAGCTGCGCGCCGCGGTGCGCGAGATCCTGGAGTTCACGCGCGCTTCGGCGATCCTCGTGACGCACGACGTCGACGATGCGCTCGCGCTCGCCGACCGGATCGTGGTGCTGGCCGGAAGCCCGGCCGAGATCGCCTTCACCGGCATCGCCGGCGAGACGGCGAACCGGGCTGCGATTCTGGAGGCGCTCGGCGTCGCGGAGGTCAGACCGCGACTGCCGGCGCGATCCTCCCGGCACGGTGCGTCGTGCACGTCCTGAGCGCCAGCCGCTCGAAGCTCACGCCGCTCGCGACGCAGCCGCACGCCCAGTGCGCAGCGACGCGGGCGTCGTCGCGGTCTTCCCCGATCGCGCTGCGGTACAGCGGTGCGCCGAGGAGGATGCGGAAGTATTCGAGCGAGCGGAGCATCGTACGCTTGTTCTTTCCGGAGAACGCGCCGGCGATCAGGGCCTTTCGGCCCCAACGGCTGGGGCTGCCGCCCCGCCGCCACCAGGCTCGATCCGCCCCGGCGCGAAGCCAGCGCGCCTGATGGAAGAACGGACGTTCGGCTTTCGGACGCGGGCGCTCCACGCCGGGACGCCGCCCGACGGCGAAACCGGGGCGCGGGCGCTGCCGCTGCATCTGTCGACGGCGTTCGTGTTCGACTCGACGGAGCACGCCGCGGAACTGTTCGCGCTGCGCACGTACGGGAACATCTACACGCGGATCGGGAACCCGACCGTCGCCGCGTTCGAGGAGAAGATCGCGAGCCTCGAAGGCGGGCT
>DATHLL010000495.1:0-2515 GCA_035488195.1 Candidatus Elarobacter sp.
CAAGACCGTCCCGCGCTTCGTCGACTGGAACGATCTGAACCTCGACTACAAGATCGTGGCGCGGATCGATCCGGAGCTCTGCATCCGCTGCAACAAGTGCTACATCGCCTGCGAGGACGCGGCGCACCAGTGCATCGACCGCCCGGCCGATCCGCGGCTCGCGCCGGTCGTCGACGAGGAGCACTGCGTCGGCTGCAATCTTTGCCAGATGGTCTGCCCGGTCGAGCACTGCATCGAGATGGTGCGCCTGGACGCCGGGGACACCGTCCACACTTGGAGGGAGAGGCTCACATCGGTACCGCCGTAAGAGGCGGCACGGTCGTCACCGCGACCGACGTCTTCCCCGCGGACGTGCTCGTCGAGGGGGGCACGATCACCGCGATCGCCCGCAGCATCCCGGAGATGGGCCACGAGACGATCGACGCCTCGGGCGCGTACGTCTTCCCGGGCTTCATCGACCCGCACACGCACCTCGACATGCCGTTCGGCGGCACGACGACCGTCGACGACTTCGCCAGCGGCACGGTCGCGGCGGCGCTCGGCGGGACGACGACGATCGTCGACTTCGCGCTGCACCAGAAAGGCGACTCGCTCGCCAACGCGCTCAAGACGTGGCACGGCAAGGCGGACGGCAAGGCTGCGATCGACTACGCGTTCCACCTCACGATCGCGGACGGGCGGCCGGAGACGATCGAAGAGATCCCGCAGATGATCGTCCGCGAGGGCGTGAACTCGTTCAAGGTCTTCATGGCGTACAAGCACGTCCTGCAAGTCGACGACGAGACGATCTTCAAGGTCCTCAAGGCGGCGGCGAAAGCGGGCGGTCTCGTGCAGGTGCACGCCGAGAACGGCGACGTCATCGAGGTCACCGTAAAAGAGGCACTGGCCGCGGGGCAGACCGCGCCGAAATATCACGCGCTGACGCGCCCGGTCGAGCTCGAAGGCGAAGCCGTGCACCGCGCGATCGCGCTGGCGGAAGTGGCGGGCGCGCCGCTGTACGTCGTGCACGTCTCGAGCGCGATGGCCGCCGACGCGATCAGCGACGGGCGCAAGCGCGGGCTGCCGATCTACGGCGAGACCTGCCCGCAGTACCTCGTCTGCGACGTGAGCGACTACGACCGCCCGGGCTTCGCCGGCGCGAACTACGTGATGTCGCCGCCGCTGCGCGAGAAGCGCGACCAGCAAGTGCTGCTCAAGAAGCTCAAGAACGGCGAGCTGCACGCGTTCGGCTCCGACCACTGCTCGTTCAACAACTGCGGGCAGAAAGAGTTGGGCAAGGACGACTTCTCGAAGATCCCCAACGGCGCGCCGACGATCGAGGACCGCGTCGCGATCCTCTACGAGCACGGCGTGAACAAGGGCGTGATCGGGCTGAACCAGTTCGTCGCGCTCGCCTCGACGAACCCGGCGAAGCTGTTCGGGCTCTTCCCGCGCAAGGGGACGATCGCGGTCGGCAGCGACGCCGACATCGTCGTGTGGGACCCGAACGCCGAGCGCACGATCTCGGCGAAGACGCACCACATGAAGGCCGACAACAACATCTTCGAGGGGATGACCGTCCGCGGCCGCCCGCGCTACGTCTTTTCGCGCGGCCGCAAGGTCGCCGACGACGGCGCGTTCACCGGCGCGCCAGGCACGGGAATCCACCAGAAGTCGTCCCCGTTCCGCCCCGTCCAACTCTGAGGTAGCATGCCCGACACCGACATCGTTCGCATCGGTTTGATCCAGGCGCATCACGACACCGACGGCTCGGAACCGGTCGAGGTCCACAAGCGCGAGGCGGTCAAGAAGCACGAGCGGATGATCCGCGAGGCCGCGCAGCGCGGCGCGCAGATCGTCTGCCTGCAGGAGCTCTTCTACGGGCCGTACTTTTGCACCGAGCAGAGCCCGAAGTGGTACGAGGCGACGGAGCACGTCCCCGACGGGCCGACGACGCGGCTGATGCAGGACATCGCGCGCGAGCTGGGGATCGCGCTCGTCGTGCCGATGTACGAGCGCACGATCAGCGGCGTCTACTACAACACCGCCGCGGTGATCGACGCCGACGGCTCGTTCCTCGGCATCTATCGCAAGCACCATCTCCCGCAGGTCGCGGCCGGCCCGGCGCCGTGCGGCTTCTGGGAGAAGTACTACTTCAAGCCGGGGAACGCCGGGTATCCGACGTTCCAGACGAAGTTCGCGCGGATCGGCGTGTACATCTGCTACGACCGGCACTTCCCCGAGGGCGCGCGCGCGCTGGGCCTCAACGGCGCGGAGATCGTGTTCAATCCGTCGGCCACGGTCGCGGGGCTGTCGCAATATCTCTGGAAGCTCGAGCAGCCCGCGCACGCGGTGGCCAATGGGTATTTCGTGGGCGCCATCAACCGCGTGGGCACGGAGGCGCCGTGGAACATCGGCAAGTTCTATGGATCGTCTTATTTCGTCGATCCGCGCGGCAACTTCCTCGCGACCGCGTCCGAGGACAAAGACGAATTGGTGATCGCCGATCTCGATCTCTCTTTGATCGATGAAGTGC
>DATHLL010000496.1:0-2167 GCA_035488195.1 Candidatus Elarobacter sp.
GCGGACGAGCTGAATCGCTTCCTGCCAGCGTCGTCTCGACCAGAAAGGTTTGCTTTGCGGCGATGGCGTCACGACATCGCTGCAGGGCCGCATACCACGCTTCCGAGCTGTCGGCACCGGTCTCGCGCTGAATCGCGTCGGGGTCGATCGGGTCCACACCGAAGACGGCCCGCCCGCCGCGCGTCAGCGTGCTTTTCCCCGCACCGTTCGGTCCCGCGACGACGTACATCGTCGGCGGGGCGGACGCGAACGTCAGTCGTCCTTACGCGATTCGCGCGGTGCGCGCCGGCGCTTCTTCCGCCGCGGTCCCAACGCGCTCGCGGCGGCCGTCCGGCCATACCCGGTACGTGGCCCCCGCGTCGGCACCGGTTCCGGCTTCGTGGACGGGCCGACCGGCGGCGAACGCCGCCTCGATCGCGCGCTGCGCCTCCGCTCGCCCGGCAGCCGCCAGGCGGCGGGCAGCCTCGCTGAACCCGCCTGACTCCTCGGTCATGGGCACAGTATACCACTGATCCGCGCTCGCCGAGGGTGCCTCGGCGCAGGGACCGAACGCGGGGGGCGATGAGCGGAGAGCCTCGGGTCGGGATCATCATGGGCTCGACGTCGGACCACGAGACGATGAAGGCGGCCGCGGCGACGCTCGACGAGCTCGGCGTTGCGTACGAGATGCGCGTCGTGTCGGCGCACCGTACGCCCGATCTCATGTTCCGCTACGCGAGCGAGGCGCGCGCGCGGGGGCTGCAGGTGATCATCGCGGGCGCCGGCGGCGCCGCGCACCTGCCCGGGATGGTCGCCGCGAAGACGACCTTGCCGGTGATCGGCGTCCCGGTGCAGTCGAAGGCGCTCAGCGGGCTCGACTCGCTGCTCTCGATCGTGCAGATGCCGGCCGGCGTCCCGGTCGCGACGATGGCGATCGGCAACGCGGCGAACGCGGCGCTGCTCGCCGCGCGGATCCTCGCGCTGAGCGATCCCGAGCTCGCGCGGGCGCTGAAGCAGCGCGCGAGCCGCGTCGCGCAGGACGTCGAGGCGACGGCGCTGTGATCCGGACGATCGGTATCCTCGGCGGCGGGCAGCTCGGGCGGATGCTGACGCTCGAGGCGAAGCGGATGGGCTTCCGCGTCGTCACGCTCGAGCCGCTGCCGGACTCGCCGACGGGGCAGATCGCCGACGAGCAGATCGTCGCGGCGTACGACGACCTGCGCGCGATCGGCGAGCTGGGCGCCCGCAGCGACGTCGTCACCTACGAGTTCGAGAACATCCCGCTCGAGTCGGTCCTCGCGCTCGAGGACGACCGCCGCATCGTCCATCCCGGCTCGACCGCGCTGCGCATCACGCAGGAGCGCATCCTCGAGAAGACGTTCGTGCGCGAATGCGGGATCCCGACGGCGGACTTCGCGCCCGTCCGCACGCGCGAGGAGCTTGCCGCCGCGGAGCGCGCGATCGGCTTCCCCGCCGTGCTCAAGACGACGATGGGCGGCTACGACGGCAAGGGCCAGTGGGTCGCGCGCACGCCCGGCGACGCCGAGCGCGCCTGGGCCGAGGCGAAAGGCCGCGCGCTGATCTGGGAACGGCTGATCGCGTTCGAGCGCGAGCTCTCGATCATCGCCGCGCGGAACGCGCACGGCGAGATCGTCGCGTTCCCGGTGTCGGAGAACCAGCACGATCACGGCGTCCTCGCGACGACGATCGTGCCGGGCCGCGTCCCGAGCGCGATCGCCGCCCGCGCCCGGCGCTACGCGACCACGATCGCGGAGCGGCTCGAGATCGTCGGCACGTTCTGCGTCGAGTTCTTCCAGGCCGGCGACGAGCTGCTCGTGAACGAGATCGCGCCGCGCGTCCACAACAGCGGGCACTACTCGCTCGACGCGACGCAGGTCAGCCAGTACGAGATGCACGTCCGCGCGATCTGCGGGCTCCCGCTCGTCGAGCCGCGCCAGTTCATGCCGGCCGTCATGGTCAACATCCTCGGCGAAGGCGCCGGCGACACGCTCGGCGGGATCGAGGAGCTGCTGCGCGAGCGCGATCTCAAGCTGCACGTCTACGGCAAGGCGCACGCCGCGCTGCGCCGCAAGATGGGACACTTCACCGTCCTCGCGGAGAGCGTCGACGGCGCGCTCGCGAAGGCCGAGCGCGGGCGGGGCGCGCTGCACTGGATCGACCGCCGCGC
>DATHLL010000497.1:0-4189 GCA_035488195.1 Candidatus Elarobacter sp.
ATGCTCCAACGTCTCCAGCGCGTCATTAGGAGAGGCATACGTATCTACGATGATCTTGCCGAGGATCATCCACAGCGGCGGTGCTCCTCGTCGATCGTCCCGGCCCAACCGGGCCAGCTCCTCCGCGATGTCGCGGTCTCGGTCGAAGGTCGAGGCCGTATTCAAGAAGATCATCAGATCAGGCGCCGGCCGTCCTTCGGCAGCCACGATCGCTTTCAACTCGTCGTCGCGCAGGAAACCCAGCGAACGCGCCTCCGCCAATGCCGTGAAACCGATCGGCAAGAACGGCATCAGCACATCGTACGACAGACCGCCGGGCACGAGCGGCCAAAACCGAGGAAGTCCTGAACCGTCGGGCAGATCTTCGGCCGTCACGCCCTGCCGATATGCGGCGATCTCGCTGCGGTCACAGGTCCAGGAGATCAGTCCCGGGTGGTCGGCGAGGTAGATCAAGATCGATCGCGGCGACAGGGCAGCGGCATGGATCGCTATACCGCACAACACCGTGACGCCCTGCACTCCTGTCGGTCCGCTGCCGACCGGACCCGTCCGCACGACGACCGGATTGGAGCCGATCGTCGTGCCCGGCTCATCATACTGCTCGGTCCACTCGTCGCGGTGAAACAGCTCGACTCGGTCCACCGGAAACGGAAGCGGCACGACGTCCCGATGCCCGCGGGATGTGACATGGGGCGAACAACGTACCTCCTCGACGGTCAGGCGGTGTGTTTCCATAGCGGGTCGTTCGAGCTCCCGGGCTTGGACACTCAAGACTGCGCGAGAAGCTATGACGACTTCGCCGCACTCCGCCCCTCCGGAAGCATACCGGTAAGCGCGGAACTCTTCGAGGCGCTGTCCGATGATTCGCCGCAATACGTCGTTCACGTGCTCAGCCGTTCCGTGCCCATGTCCATCCGAGACGGGCGGCGCCTCCGCGGATATCCTCCGACGCGATACGTGCAAACCACGCGTTGGCTTCGGGCGATTGCTCCAATGACTCGAAGAACTCGTGCAACGCCGGCGCCCAGAGCTCGAACGATCGTTGTAAGCCGGCGGCGGCATATTCGACGATCGCGCAAAGAGCGGGAACGACGCGATCGAGCGCTTCCCTTCGTTCAAAGGCATCCGCGACGATCGTCCCAAGACCCCCGTAGAACACGGTTCCGAGGATCCGTCCGTCTTCGGCGCAGGCCGACCAGTCGTCGATTCGCGGCATCACGCTTTTCGCGACGAAATGCAGCACGCGAAGCTCGAGATCGAACGACTCCGTTTCCGTCATATGGGTTTCGCAGAGATACGGGACGACGGCTGCGCTTTCCCATCGCAGGGGCCGTTCTTGCGCCTACTTCCCAAACGGCCGCTCATCGGCTATGATGGCGTCTCGGGCTCGGCTCTCTCTTTAGACAAAGGCGGAACGCCTCATGGCTTCACGCAAGACGGTTCTTCGCGTCGTGCTCACCGCGAAAGACCGGGCCACGATGCTCGCGCTCCTGCGCGACCAGCATCCCGACGTCGGCGGCAGCGCGAAGATCGCGCCGGACGGCTCGGTCCGCATCGACGCCTACGTCCCCGAGGACCGCGTCGACGCGCTCAAGCGCGACGGCGTCACGGTCGAGGTGGTCGACGACCACTCCGCCCAGACGCAGGAGGCGCGCAAGTTCGTCGGCACCGGGAACCGCTTCAAGACCGGCGATCCCGTGCCGCACGGGCTCGGCGTGAAGACGGGCGGGAAACGCGATGTATCTTAACGTCGACGAAGTCGAGACCGCCGTCCAGAACCTCGCGACGACGTACCCCTCGATCTGCACGCTGATCACGCTCCCGAACAAGACGTTCGAGGGCCGCACCGCGCACGCGCTCCGGCTCGGCGGCGGCGCCGCCGGCTCCCGCGACGTCGTCACGATCATCGGCGGCGTCCACGCGCGCGAGTGGGGAAGCCCCGACATCGTGGTCGACTTCGCCGCCGACCTGCTCGAGGCGTATACGAATGCCGCAGGCCTGACGTACGGCGGCCAGAGCTTCACCGCCGCGCAGATCACCACGCTCCTCGACACGCTTCACATCGTCGTCTTCCCGCAGGTCAACCCCGACGGGCGCAACTACAGCCTGACGCACGACGACCCGACCGTGCAGGACGCCGGCTGGCGCCGCAACCGCAACCCGGCCAACTCCGGCGGACAGGACGCCTGCATCGGCGTCGACATCAACCGCAACTACGATTTCCTGTTCGACTTCGCGACCGCGTTCTCGCCGTCATCGCTCGCATCGACCTACACGTCCAGTGATCCGTGCAACGCGAACCAGGTGTATCACGGCCCCTCGGCGTTTTCCGAGCCGGAGACGAGCAACGTCAAGTGGCTGCTCGACACCAACCCGCGCACGCGCTGGTTCCTCGATCTCCACAGCTACTCCGAGGACATCCTCTACAGTTGGGGCGACGACGACGATCAGTCGACGACCCCGGCGATGAACTTCCAGAACCCCGCATACGACGGCACGCGCGGCGTCCCGAGCGACGCGGCGTACGGCGAGTTCATCCACGGCGACGACAAGGCCGTCGCGATCGCGCTCGCCACGAAGTTCCACGACGGGCTGATGGCCGTCCGCGGCAAGGACTACACGGTCAAATCGTCGTTCCAGCTCTACCCGACGGCGGGCGCGAGCGACGACTACACGTACTCGCGCCACATCGTCGACCCGAGCAAAGGCAAGATCTACGCGTACACGATCGAGTGGGGCCAGGGATTCCACCCGCTCTTCCCCGAGATGGGCGAGATCATCAAGGACGTCGACGCCGGGCTGATCGCGTTCTGCATCGCCGCCCCGTGCGCCGGCGGGCTGAGCGCCGTCTGGCTGGAAACGCCATCGCTCGTCTTTCAGGACGTCCCCGCCGGCGTGCAAACCACGCGCGCCGCGGTGTTCTCCGTGCAGAGCTGCGCCGCGGTCGATCTGAACGTCACGGTGATGCCGCACGTCACGAGCGGACCGGGCGCGTTCGGGCTCCCGCTCGGCAACGCATCGCTTCCCGCTGCGCCGAACGCCGGCGAGCGCGACGTGCGCATCTGGGTCTCGTTCACCGGCACGAACGCGGGCGACGTGACGACCGGCTCGATGACCGTGCACTGCCCGCAGACCGGCGACGACTTCGTCATCCCGATCACCGCGAACACGATCGCGCAGCCCAAGATCGCCTCGATGATGGTCCTCGACCGCTCCGGCAGCATGGACGATCCCTCGGGGATCCCCGGCCTGCGCCGCATCGACGTGCTCCACCAAGCGGCGCCCGGTTTCGTCGCGCTGCTCTCCGATCAAGACGGCATCGGGATCGACAGCTTCGACCAGAACGCGCATCCCGTCATGGGCGTGACGACCGCCGGAGCGATGGGATCGGGAACCGGACGAACGGACGCGACCAACGCGATCGCCGCGCATGCGACGAACCCCGCCGGGACGACCTCGATCGGCGACGGCGTCGAGCTGGCGCACGACACGCTCGCGCCGGTCGCCGGCTACGACGGCAAAGCGATCGTCGTCTTCACCGACGGCGAGGAGAACACATACAAGTTCATCTCCGACGTCATCGCGGACATCGACGACCGCGTCTTCGCCATCGGCCTCGGCACGGTGGACGAGGTGAACCCGGTCGCGCTCAACGCGCTGGTGAACAAGACCGGCGGCTACCTGCTGCTCACCGACCAGCTCGGCCAGAGCGACCAGTTCCGGCTCGCGAAGTACTTCGTGCAGATCCTCGCCGGCGTGACGAACGCCGAGGTCGTGGTCGACCCGCAGGGCGTGCTCGTCCCCGGCCCCGAGGTGCGCATCCCGTTCTTCCTCAACGAGAGCGACTACGGCGCCGACGCGATCGTGCTCTCGCCCGCGCCCGGCGCGATGCGCTTCGAGCTCGAGACGCCGGGCGGCGTGCGCATCGACCACGCCGCGCTCGGCGCCACCGTCGGCGTCAACTACGCGGCCGGCGCGGACATGGCGTTCTACCGCCTCATCTTGCCGGTCCTCGCGGGCGGCGTCCAAGCGGCGCGCGGCCGCTGGTACGTCGTGCTCGCCGAAGCGAAACAGCAGGCCGCCGCGACGCTGGCCGTCGCACCGGGCGGCCGAAGCATTCCGTACAGCGTCGTCGTGCACGCGCGCAGCGCGCTGACGATGGCGGTCAACGTCACGCAGCCGAGCTACG
>DATHLL010000498.1:0-3037 GCA_035488195.1 Candidatus Elarobacter sp.
CTCGCCGCGCTCGTACAGCCCCCAGATCAGCGCCTGCGTCGCCTTCGACTGCAGCGAGAGCGCCGAGGGCGGGTTCAGCAGCCGGCACGCGCCGCGCAGCACCGCGTCGAAGAGCAGCTTCCCGTCCCGATCGGCCGCGAAGTGCTCGAGCGGATAGCACCGGTACAGCACGTCGAGCCGGCCGTGCGCATCGACCACCTCGCCGTCTTCGATCGCCAGCTCGTGCACCGGCACCAACACCACCTCCGCCTCGACGCGCGAGGCGATGAGATCGCGCAGCATGCACGCGGTCCCGACGTCTTCCCGATACACGTTCGTCGCGACGACCCCGATGCGCGCGCCGGCCGCGAGCGGCTCGAGCGCGTCGCGCAGCGCATCGCCGAGCCGCTCGAGCTCGCCTTCGTTCGGATCGTGAAACCCGGCCTCGCGCGCGCGCCGCCCGCTCTCCACGAACGACTCGACGATGAAGAACGGCGTCTCTGCGTTCAGCTCGAGGACGCGATACGATCCGTCTTCGTCGCGCAGCAGATCGAACCGCCCCACCAGCGTCTCGCCGGCGCGCTCGTCGCGCAGCCGCACGACCTCGTGCGCCGCGGCGGGGATCCCGAGCGCGCTCAATCCCTCAGCGGGCAGCGCGCGCAGCAGCGGCGCGACCCGCTCGAACACCGACCACGCGTCGCGCGCGACCGCGCGAATCTCTTCGACCTCGGAGGATGCCAGCTCGACGACATCCGGGAGCGCGTACGGGTGGCCCGCGGTGCGCTCCCAGAACGCGACCGGCTCAGCCTCCGCCGCCGTGCGCTCCCGAATGCCCGAAGCCGCCGCCTTTGCCGCCACGCCCGCCGCCTTTTCCCTTGCCCTTGCCTTTGTCGCCGCGGTGCTTCGCCGCCGCCGCGGCGGCGACCGCGGCCGCGGCGCTTGTGCTCCCGAAGTGGGCGCTCGTGCTCCCGAAGTGATGGATGTGCATCGACGAAGAGTGTGAGTGATGGCTGAAGTACGTCGAGTGCCCCGACGAACGCGGCGTCGGCGTCGGGCTCGGCCGCCGTTCCTCCGGCGCGGCCGACGCGGCGCCCCAACCGTCGAGCGCGAGGACCGTGAGCGCGATGCTCAAGAGCTTCTGCGTCTTCTCCATCTCAGGGCCTCCGTTCCGCACCGGGCGTGAACAGCGAGATCAGCCACGACACGATCGACATCACGATCGCCCCCCAGAACGCGGGCCAGAACCCGTCGACCGTCAGCCCGACGTGCAGCGCCCCGACCAGCCAGAACAGCAGCGCGTTGATCACGAGCGTGAACAGCCCCAGCGTCACGAGCTCCAGCGGAAGGCTCAGCACCACCAGGATCGGCCGCAGCACCGCGTTGACGACGCCGAGCACGATCGCCGCGACCAGCGCGCTGCCGATCCCGTTCACATGGATCCCGGGCACGACATAGGCCACGACGATCAGCGCGACCGCGTTCACGACCAGCCGGACGAGCAAGGCCATCGCTCTCGGCTACCCCCTGGGCACGAGCTTCACCTGCGGGCTCCTCGTCAGGGACCCGGGCCAGTTATGAAGTGGTAAAGAACGCGCGCTACCGTGCGTGGCACCGGCCTCTCGCAGCAGGACGCACGCGCATACCGGCCAAATGCAAGCCCCCCGAAATCACGGATCGATTCGCTCACTATGGAGGGTGGCAGTGTTCGTCGTTCCTATGTTTTCCGCTTTCCGGCCCGCCCGGTTGCGTACCGCGGCCGCCGTCCTGGCCGCGTGCGCCGTCCTAACCGGCACGGGATGTTCCTCCCGCGGCGCAACCGCGGTACCGCCAGCACCGAAAACGGCGTCGGGCACCGATTCGTCCGGAGCGCCAACGTCGGTGGATCCGTCGCTCGCAGCCACAACGCGCCGAATGGCCGCGCTCGCGCCCGGTACAACGATGACCGGTAACGTCACTGCCGGCCCGGGCGTCTCGTGCCAGAACGCAATCTTTGCCATCGTGTGCTACGGGCCGCCGGGTTCAACCGCGTCGCTCGACGTCGAGGTCCCGCTCGGGTCGTTCGAGTTCCCGCCGACACGCTGTTCCGGCGGCTCGTGGACGGATTACACCATCGCCGAGCACACGGCATCATCGGCCCGCGCGCCGGGCAGTGCCCGGCGCAAGCAGTCCACGAGCTGCGGCACGGCAACGCACACGCTCACGGTGACCGCTCCGCCGACACCGTACAGCTACGACTTCGAAGGCGCGTACGCGACGTTCACCGCATGCTGGGACTATCTGCCGAATCCCTGCGCGACAATGACTTCCGCGATCGCGCGCCTTGGAATCGTCACGAAGCGCGTCGATTCCGGCGGCGGACCGACGCCCGCGCCAACAGCCGCGCCGCCAGGCGGCGGCGGTGGTGGCGGTGGCGGCGACACGTGTGGATCGAGCGCGGCGCGGCTCCCCGCATCCCTCCGCATGCCGCGTACCGGGGTGATCGGCGGAGGCGGAAGCCCGCCGCCCACCGTCGCGCCGACTGCGGCGCCGACGGCTGCTCCCACCGAGACTCCCTCGCCCACGCCGACGCCAAGCCCGACGCCGCAACCCTGCGTCTCCGAATCGCCGACGCCGGACCTGCAGTTCAGCATGGACGGCTCACTGATCACCCCGCAATACGCGGCGAACGCGCCGTCCTACACGTACGACGATGCGGCGGTCGTCGCACTCGAGCAAGCGGATAACGGCGGAGTCGGAACTGCGGCGTCGACGCGGCGCGCGTCGGCGGCGACGATCGAGGTGCCCTGCGCCGGCGTGACGACGATCGGCGCGGCCGCTCAAGCGACGATCACCGTGCACGTCAACGTGAAGTGCGCTCCGCCGGCGATCGTCACGAAGGTCGACGGGCGCCTGCGCCGCTTAGGGTTCAACCACCAGACCACCGCCATCGGACAACCGCAGACGCCATCGCAGGCATGGGGCCCGAGCCTCGAGTACTGGCTCGAGTCCCCACTTCGCGGATAATCCGCTAACCGCCGAGCGCCGCCTTCACCTGCGACGCCAAGCCCGGCGTCATGCC
>DATHLL010000499.1:0-2446 GCA_035488195.1 Candidatus Elarobacter sp.
GGTCTCGCTGCCGGTCCACATCATCAACTACGAGTACGGCGGCGAGTTCACGCCGCAGGCGAAGTACTCGATCCAGCCCGACGTCGTCGTGAACCTCGCCAAGGTCGGCGCGTTCACCAACGTCTACTTCCGCGACGGGCAACTCGACAACCTGAAGTCCTCGCGCCTGGGCCTCGCGTACCGCGCGCCCGACGCGACGCAGCAGGGCCCCGGCTACGAGAACCCGGTGCAGCCGTACGAGAAGGGCTTCGAGATCGGCGGGATCCTGAGCGGTCTGACCGAGTTCCAGCTTTCGTGGACGCGCATCGACCAGTCGCTGATCAACACGCTCACGAACGTCGCCGACCCGACCGGTGAGTTCGCGAACAACAACTACTTCTTCATCGTCACGCGGCCGCAGACGAGCTACTTCCAGCCCGGCGCGCCCGGCGGCGCGGGCGGCGCGCAGCGCACCGACACGTTCGTCGCGAACGGCTCGCCGATCACCTCGGTCTACCTGACGCGCAAGGCGGTGGCGGGGACGGTCTTCGTCTCGGCGATCAACGGGATCGCGTGCCAGAGCAACGGGACGCGCGCCGGCGGCGGCGACTGCCTCGGGATCAGCGCGACCTCGCCCGGCGGCGGCTACTACTACATCGACGCGACGAACCAGGTCGTCTTCCTCTCGCCGCTCCCGGCCGGGACGACGGTCTCGATCACGTACGTCGGCCTGACGTACAACAACAACGACCAGTACCAGCGCTATCACTTCAACGCGCGGATCAACCAGAAGTTCAAGGGTCTGCCGGGCGCCGAGATCGGCCTCTCGGTGAGCCGCATCTTCGACTTCGCCGACGTCTCGAACTCGCAGGCGACGACGTTCTTCCAGTCGGCGCCGAACGGGAACGCGGCCGGCAACGGCTTCGGGGTCGTGAGCGACACGGTGTTCGGGATCGACGCGCAGCTCCCGCTGGCGTTCATCACGCTCCCCGGCGACCGCACGGCGCACCCGGTGATCTTCGGCGAGGGCGCGTACAGCAAGTTCACGCCGGACTTCTACAACACGCCGGCGGTGACCGACAGCGCGGCGGTGATCGGCCTGCGCCTGAAGCTCTACCAGGCGACGGCGACGATCCAGTACCAGGCCGTCGGCCCGAACTTCCTGAGCGGCGCGCCGCTGCGGTACTTCGGCCCCTCGCCCTCGACGTTCCAGTTCTGGCGCGGGAACTTCTTCCCGCAGTTCTACGGCTTCGCGAACAACCTCGGCATCAACCAGACCTTCGACTCGGCGACGGCGCCGGCGTGCGCGGGGACGGCCTGCACGAGCCGCAACGCCGCGCTGACGTACATCTATCCGGTGTTCAACCCGTTCGTGGCGAGCGGCCCGCAATATTTCAGCGCGTTCGCGCCGAACTCGCAGGGCTGGACGGGGAACGTCACCATACCGTTCCACGTCGGCGACATGCCGTTCCAGGGCCGCGTCCTCGGCCAGCACCTCGCCGAGATGGTGCCGAACGGCTTCGGCCAGATCACCTACGGGCCGGGCTTCGCGTCGGGGACGAAGCTCAAGTTCGACAAGATCGAGGGCGGCTTGCAGTTCTCGGTCCCGGTGTTCGGGCAGAAGGTCGCGGTCAACGTGAGCGACTCGTTCGAGCACCTGGTCCGCAACGACCGCACGGCGTACGCGTACGTCCCGTTCAACCCGAACACGGGCGGCCCGGACGCGGGCTCGACGGCGCTGCTGAACACGTATCTCGCGACCGGGGCGACGCCGCCGCTGTTCTATCCGAACTACGTCGACGACTACCACAACACGATCGACGCGGCGGCGACGGTGCCGATCGCGCGCGACCTCGTGCTCGGCGTCGGGTACAACCAGCAGGCGTTCCACGGTTCGTACGGGACGACGTCCCAGCAGAACATCGCGCAGACCAAGACTCAGTACCAGGGCACGCTGACGTACAACATTCCGAAGACGACGAGCTCGATCTCGGCGCTGTTCCGGAACCAGAAGTACCAAGACAACGTGCTGCCGACGTTCAACTTCAACCAGAATCGTGAGGATTTGAACTTCTCGATTCGGTTCTAGGGTTGGGGCGGGCCGCGAGGGCGGCACACCGTCTCGGCCGGACACGCGAGCCCCTGCGCCTCCTGCGCAGGGGCTCGCTCCGTTTTCGGACCCCTCCAGCGCATCCTGCGCCCGGGGTCCTCAAAAGGGTCCGCCGAGACGGTGTGCCGCCCTCGCGGCCAGGCACGATCGGTGGCGGATCGCTGCGTTCGGGAGGGGTGGGTCGGCGGGCGTGGGTCGGCGTGTGAGCGAGTGCGGCCTGCGTGTCCGGCGGTCATCGGCGTGGGTTGGCGTGAGCGTGTGTCACCCTGAGCTTGTCGAAGGGTGGGGGAGCATGGTGCCGGTAGGGGACGGGATGGTTCGGTGGGCTGCGGTCGTCGCAGCGTGCGCGGTCGTTGG
>DATHLL010000500.1:0-2781 GCA_035488195.1 Candidatus Elarobacter sp.
TTCGGCGTCGGGATCCCCGGCGTTCCGTCGATCGCAGGCCCTTTCGCGACATGCGGGAGCGCCAGTTCCGGCCGCGCCGAGATCGCATACGCCGGCGCGGCGGCGCACAGCGCGATCAAGAGCCCGAGGAGCGGAGCCGTGAGTCGTCGCATGTCGTGTTCTCCGTGTAGTACTAATGAAATAAGTGTAAGCGGCGAAGAAAAACGCGCGGCGGGCGCGCGTCTTTCGCTAGATGCCGGCGTCGCGCAGGCGGATCAGATCGTGGACCGAGACGTTGGTGTAGCCGTGCGCCTTGAGATGCTCGACGAAGCCGACGGTGACGCCGTGGTCGCGCAGGGTCACGAGGTCGTCGGCGGAGAGGTTCTTGTAGCCTGCGCCGGCGAGCTCGCCGATGTAGCGCGGCGTCACGCCGTGATCGCGCAGCGTCACGAGCTGGTCGGCGGTGACCTGCGTGTAGCCTGCGGCGCGCATCTCGGCGATGTACTTCTCGCGGACGCCGTGATCGGCGAGCCGCACCAGATCGTCCGGCGAGAGGTTGCGGTAGCCCGCCGCCTGCACGGCGCGGATGAACTCGGTCGTCACGCCGTGATCGCGCAACCGCACCAGCTGGTCGAGCGAGGTGACGCGGTACCCGAGCGAGGCCAGATCGGCGATGTACTTCGGCGTGACGCCGTGCTCGACGACGCGCACGATCTCGGCGAGCGTCGGCCGCTGTCCCATCGAGCGGATCTGGTCGACGAACGCGAGCGTCGTCCCGGAGATCGCCAGCTCGAGCGACTGGTGCAGCGTCGGGCGGCCGAGGCCGCGCGAGGCGAGCGCGTCGTCGAAGCGCGCGTTCTCCGCATAGGTGAACTGCCCGGCGCCGGAGCCCTCGCCGGCGCTGCCGGTGCAGTTGAACGTTCCCGGCTCGCGCTGGATCGCGAACGTCACCGGGCCGATCGGTCCGCGCAGCTTCTCGATCGGCAGCCCCGCCTCGGCGGTCGGGACGCTCGACGACCACGACGAATTCGAGTTCCCGTCGGCGCTGGTCTCGGAGTACTCGAGCCGGAGCTGTACGCGGTTTGGGTCGTCCGAGCGCGCCACGATCGACCAGCGGCCGGCGAACGCCGAGCCCGCGGTGTTCGCGGCGGCGAGTGCCGAGGAGCAGAAGAAGAGCGCGGCGAGCGCCGCGAAGGCGATGCGTCTCACGGTTCGAAGCCACTCACTTTCAGGCGGACGACCTCGTCGGGGGAAAGATTCTTGTAGCCGTGCCGCGCGAGCGTGCGCACGAACGAACCGTCGACGCCTTGGACCCGGAGCGCGAGCAACTGCTGGAGCGAGAGGTTGCGCAAACCGGCGTCGGTGAGGTGACGCACGTACGAGACCGTGACGCCCTGCACGGCGAGGGCTTCGGCGTCGGAGACTTTGAGCTGCGTATAGCCTGCCGCGGCGAGCCCGTCGAGCCAGGAGGCGCTCACGCCCTGGACCCGCAGCGCGATGATGTCGTCGAACGACGGCTGTCCGGCGAGGCGCCGGTCCAGCGCGGCGACGTAGTCGGGCGTGATCCCTTGGACGGCGAGCGCGAGGAGCTGCCGCAGCGACGGCCGGGCGCGACCGAGCGTGCCCATGCGGCGGATGTAGTCCGCGGTGACGCCTTGGTTCTTGAGCGCGATCAGCTCGTCGATGCTCGGGTGGGGGTACTGCGCTTCGTCGATCGCGTCGAGGATGTCACCGCCGGAGTGCGAGCTCGCGACCACGGTCGCCTTCACCGCGACCGGTGCGACGCGCGGCGTGTCGACCTTCACCGAGACCGTCGTGACCGGGGCGACGCGCACGTCGACCGACTCGAACGCCGACGTCGCTACCGGAGCGGCGTCCGCGACCGTCACGACATTGCTGACCGACGCGACCTTCGCGAACGGCGCGGTCTTCATGAACTGCACGGTCTTTGCGGTCGGGACAGTGTTCATCAAGGGCGCGGTCTTGCTGAACGGCACGACCTTGCTGAACGGCGCGAGCGGTGCGACCTTCGGGAGCGGGGCGACCTCTGAACGTTTTGCGAGCGGGGCGACTTCCGCGAGCGGCGGCAGCGGCGCGACCTTCGGGAATCGCGCGAGCGAAGGAGTCTTTGCGAGCGGAGCGACTCTCGGCAGCGGACCGACCTTGGCGTTCGGCGACATCGCTCGGACTTCCGGGAGCGGCGCAAGCGCTCGGACTTTCGGGAGCGGCGCGAGCGCTCGGACTTCCGGGAGCGGCGCGATCGCTCGGACCTTCGGGAGCGGTGCGGTCGCTGGGGGCTTCGCGGACGACGCGGTCGCTGGAACCTTCGCGGACGGCGCAGCCGGAACGGTCTCGGATGTATCCGCGTCCGCGTTCGCCGGCGCGGGGGGCGCGGCCTCACGTTGAGGCGTGCCGGCCGTCACCAACGATGCGGGTGCTGCCACGCTCGCGGGGGATGCCGGCGACACGGGTGCGGACTGCGCGTCGGCAGGGGCGACGAGCGGTACTTGGAAGCGCGCGATCCCGAACGTCGCGATCAGGACGAACGCGGCGAGGACGGCGGCGCCGGTGCGCAGATGCGGTGAGGCGTCGCGCGAGCGGTCGACGATGCGGCGCACGCGGGCGACGACTTGCGCGCGCCGCAGCACGAATCCGGGGACGACGACCGCGCGCCGGCTGCCGGCGTGCCGCTGCACGATCCGCGCGAGGCATTCGGCGTAGCGGATCGGCTCGCCGGCTTCCTCGAGGACGCGGTCGTCGCAGGCGACCTCGCGCTCGAAGTCGATGCGTCGGCGCGCGAGG
>DATHLL010000501.1:0-4045 GCA_035488195.1 Candidatus Elarobacter sp.
CGTCGGTCAGCGCGGAGGAGAGGAAGCGCGGTCCGACGGTGTTATAGGTGCCGTCGGCGTTGCCGTCCCACAGCGTCACCCACTGCGCGCCGGCCGCAGCCGCCGCGCCGGTGACGGCGCAGCTCCCGCCGGTCCCCGGGCACGGGTTGAGCGAGTTGCCGCGCGCGCCCGGGAACCCCGGCCGCTGCGCGCCGCCGAGCTCCTCGAGGCACGGCACCGCGGCGCCGCTCGCGCCGTCGTAGCACGTGAACGCGCCGCCGTTGCGCGCGATGAGCCCGGTCGGCGAGGCGCCGGCGAGGAAGCCGGTGTTGTTGAACCGCACGACGTTCGCCCGCGCGAAGTTGGTCGTGAACTGCAGCAGGTGCTGGTCGGTGAGCTGGTCGGCGAGCTGCAGCTCGGCGCCGGCAGTGTGCGTGATCAGCTTGTAGTCGTACGCGGCCACGTTCGTCGCGATCCCGAACCCGTTCGCCGCGGCGTACGCGAACGTCGGGTTCTGCTGCGTCCAGTCGGAGAAGAACGTGTACCCCATCAGGCGCGCGTACGCGCGGTCGGAGAAGTTGTGGGTGTACTGTCCCTTGAGGATCCCGGTGTCGTTGTAGATCGGGTAACGCTGATCGAGCGGGAGCGGCGCGTCCAGCGCGCGCCCGCCCGGGCTGTCGGGCTGGTAGTAGATGCTCGGCGTGACGCCCGCGATCTTCGACCCGAACGGCAGGTTGTAGACCTGCGCGTCGACGTAGGTCGGGAAGTTCGACGCGGGATCGTACGGCCCGAGCCCGTTCGCGAGCATGAAGCCGTTCGCCGTTCCGTTGCCGACGTCGTTCGGGCTCGTGCCGTAGAAGAACGTCTTGAGCATCGAGGCGCCGCCCAGGATCTGCACGTCGTCCTTCAGCCCGTTCTTGCGCGGGATCGCGAAGTGGAGGTTCGCGACGTTCTCGCGGTCCTGGATCGTCGAGGCGAGGTTCAGCAAGAGCCCGCCGTACGGGTAGAAGCAGCCCGACGCCGCGCCCGGCGCCGCGGCGTTGGCGTTCATCGGCGCGCCGGTCGCGGGATTGCACACCGGGTAGACGCCCTGCCCGCTGAAGCCCGAGACGAGCGCCGGGCTGTAGACCGCGTACGGCCCGTACGCCGACGACGCGGCGCCGCCGTTGTACGGATCGTAGTAGCGGAAGTTCTGGTCGTATCCGGCGATGCCGGCGTAGTACGTGAACGAGCGGCTTGGAGTCGAGCCGCCCGCCTCGAACCCGAGTTGCCGATAGCCCGCGGGGCCGCCGATCCCGGCGGTGAGCGTGTCGACCGGCGGATACGTGCCGGTGCGGATCACCTGGTTGATGAAGCCGCCGATCCCCGCCGAGGCGACGCTGGCCGGCCCGCCGCCGGTGTAGATCTGCAACTGCTGCTGGCCCAAGCTCGAGGCCGTCCCCGCGTCGTAGTTGTCGAACGCGCGGTTGACGGGGATCCCGTCGTACTCGTAGCCCGTGTCCAAGTTCTTCGCGCCTCGGATGTAGACGGCTTGGTTCCAGCCGGCTTGCCCGGTCGGAACGACGAGCCCCGGGACCGCGGCGATCGCGGAGTACGCGCTGTTCAGCGAGCCGCCGCCGCCGAGCACGGCCGCGGCCGCCGCCTGCGTCGCGTTGACCGCGAAGACGTCGGTGGTGAGCCCCGGCTTCACGACGTCGGACGCCGCGCGCGCGGTCGTGCCGCCGATCACCTGGAGCTGGCGCGCCGCGGTGAGCGCGACCGACTGCTGCTGATCGGCGATGACGGTGACGCCGCTGACGGTTGACGTCTGATAGCCGGCGCGCTCGACGGAGACGGTGTACGTGTCCGGGTTGAGCGCGAGGAATTGAAAATGACCGGATGCGTCGGTGGTGCCGGTCGCGGTCGCCGACGGACTCGTCGCGCGAACGCGTGCGCCGGCGACGGGAGAGCCCTTGTCGTCGACGACGTTCCCGCTCAGACCGCCCGTCGTTCCTGCCAGTGCCCATGTTCCCTGGAGCAAGAACGCGACGAGCGTCAGCGCGGTGACCAGCGTGCGCAACAACGTGCGTTGGTGCATTGCTGTTCCCTTTCGATGGCGTGCGAATGTGCTGCACCGGTGCGCCGAATGCGCAACGGTGTGACATGACGGCCTTCGCTACCGCATCGGTCGGGGATGCACGATTACTGCCGGATGCGTGACACGCGCCTGCCGCGTCACTACCGCGCGGCGCGGTAGTGACACGTCACTGCCGTCAGGCGGCGTCGCGCTGCGTCTCGGCGCGGAGCGTGTAGCCGACGCCGCGCACGGTGTGGATCAGCGCGGCGTCGCCGGGCCGGTTGATCTTCGCGCGCAGGTACGAGACGAACGTGTGCAGCGTGTTCTTGCTCCGCCACGCGCCCCACACCGCGCGGCACAGCTCGTCGTGGCGGACGACCGCGCCTTCGTTGCGCGCCAGCGTCGCGAGCAGCGCGAGCTCGGTCGGCGAGAGCTCGACGATCCGCGGCCCGCGGCGCACCGTGTGCCGCGCGAGATCGATCACGAGGTCGGCGACGCGGAACGACTCCGCGTTCTTCCGGCCGGAGCGGCGGAAGAGCGCGCGCAGCCGCGCGAGCGTCTCGCACGGATCGCACGGCGCCGGGACGACGTCGTCGGCGCCGGCTTCGAGCGCGCGGACGCGGTCGACGACGTCGCCGTCCTCGAGCAGCAGCAGAACCGGAACGTCGATGCGGCTGCGCACCTCGGCCAGCGCGTCTTCGAACGTACGCGGCGTCGCGAGCAGGACGACGGCGTGCGGCGCGGCGCCGTTGCGCGGGATCGCGCGGACCTCGAAATCGAGCGCGAGCGTCGTCAGCAGACCGCGGTCGACGTGGCGGCTTCCCGCGATCTCGACGGACGGCCGCACGTGCGGGACGTCGATCGCTTCCATCATCTCGCACGTTCGCCGCGGCGCGACGAGCGCCGCCTCGATTGCTGCCAATTCTCTGACAGCGTGCGCTGTCAGGGAACTGACACGCGTTACACCGCCAACAGATCGATCAGCGGTGCTTCGACCGGTTCGGCGGCACCGTCGTACGATCGCGCGCGGCCGGCGCACGTTCCGCGCACGCCCCACACCGACGCCGACTCGACGACGACGTCGGCCCACGGCCGCGCGACGTCCGGCACCGCTTCGACCGTCGGGAAGTTCACGGTGACGTTGTCGATCGTCTTGGCGCTGAGCTTCGCGGCGTCTTTGCGCGAGACGCCGTGGACGAGCGCGCGCACCGTCGTGCCGACCTTCCGCTCGTGATAGGCGCGCACGGCGGCGTCCTGCACCTCGACCAGCCGCCGGAAGCGCTCCTGGGCGACCTCGCGCGGGACCGCGTCCTTCTCGTGCCAGACGGCGGCGGGCGTTCCGCGGCGCGGCGAGTAGACGAACATGTACGCGTTGGCGAAGACGCCGGTCGCGCAGACGTCCAGCGTCCGCTGGAAATCATCGTCCGTCTCGCCGGGGAAGCCGACGATCAGGTCGGTGGTGATCGCCCAGGCGGGGTTGTGCGCCTTGAAGGTGCCGACGCGCTCGAGGAACTGCTCGATCGTGTACTTGCGGTTCATTCTGCGCAGCATCGCGTTCGAGCCGGACTGCAGCGCGAGGTGGAAGCGCGGGTTCATCTTCGGCAGCGTCGCGCAGACGCGGGCCAGCTTCTCGTTCAAATCCTTGGGGTGCGAGCTGATGAACGTGACCCGCTCGACGGTCTCGACCGCGCAGACCGCTTCGAGCAGGTCGGCGAAGTCCGCGGCGGTCGCCGGCTCCTTGTACGCGTTCACGGTCTGCCCGACCAGCATGATCTCGCGCGCGCCGGCCGCGGCCTTCGCGCGGACCTCGTCGAGGATCTCGCCGAGCGGCCGGTGGTCGAAGCGGCCGCGCACGTGCGGGACGATGCAGAACGTGCAGTAGTACGAGCACCCGCGCTGCACGTTGACGAACGCGCGCAGGAAGTCGTACGGGCCGGCGATCCCGACGCCTTCGCCGCCGAGCATCGTCTCGATCTCGCGGTCGACGGTGAACCCGTCGTCCGGGTACTC
>DATHLL010000502.1:0-4407 GCA_035488195.1 Candidatus Elarobacter sp.
CGCGCTCCGCGCCGCGCTGCAAGCGGTGCGCATCATCGTTGCCGCGGAGAGCCCGAAGGTCGCCGAAGCGTGGTTCATGGGTGCGAACACGCATCTCGATCTCGAAGCGCCGGCAACCGTCCTGCGCAACACGAACGACCCTGCGACGCTCTCGCGCGTGGTCCGAGCGGCGAAAGCGTTCACGCTGTGATCTCGGCGTACCGAGCGGTCGCGGTGCCGCAGACCGTCTACCGTGTGTCGCGCGGCGCCGATCCGCTCAAGCTCCCGGCCTGGGAACGTCTGCGCGCCGCCGAACGCGGCCGTTACGACGATCCGCTCGACGTCTTCCGCGCCCTCTACGCGTCGACGTCGAAGAGCGGAGCGTTGGTCGAGACGCTCGCTGATCTGCGTCCTCGGTTCGACCGCATGCACGAACTGCAGGCGATCGGCGGCGAACGCCTCGGCTTTGAACCGTTTCGCGACGCGATCGGCCGCGCCGCGGCGAGCATGCGGGAGCGCCTCCAAGGCCGGTATCTTGCAACGATCCGCGTCGTCGACCGCGGACCGTTGTTCGTCGACCTCGCGGCCGGCGCGTCGCGCGGCCGACTCGAATATCGAGCGCGGACGACGCGGTTGAAGACGGGGCAGCTCACCGGGCGCGACCGGATGCTTCCCCGGTTCGCGGCGCGCGACGTCTTCGACGAGGGGTACGCCGGCCTGATCATGCCGTCGGCCGAATCCTCGTACGCGCATACCGTCGCCGTGTTCGAGACGGGATACCGGACCGGTTGTTTCCGCGCCCGGTTGGAGGTCATCTCGGTCGTTCCGGCGCTCAGCAGCCGCACTGCCGTCGCTGCCGCGATTCGTGCGTTGCTCGGTGTCGCCGCGATCAGTCCACTCGTTGTTGCCGAGTTGCTCGAAGCGGCGTCGTAGCGCCTCAGCGCGCGAGGAGGGCGGCGGCGAGGAGGGCGGCGGGCGTTGCGAGGGCGCCGGCGGCGGCGAAGCGCCAGGGTGAGATCGCGATGTCGTAGCGGCGCAGGATCACGAGCCAGAGGAGCGTCGCGAGCGAGCCGTTCACGGTCAGGTTGGGGCCGACGTTCACGCCGACCAGGGCGGCGGCGCTCAGCGTGGCGGGCGGGTGCGCGTGGCCGGCGTACTTGCCGAGGTCGAGCGCGACCGGGAGGTTGGTCACGACGTTCGACGTCAGCGCGGCGGCGAGCGCGACGACGGCGTTGCCGGCGGGCGCGGCTTGGTGCGCGGCCCAGCCGAAGAGCTCGCGGGGCGCTGCGGCGACGCCGGCCGCGTCGAGCGCCTCGACGACGACGAACAGCCCGGCGGTCAGCGCGACGACCGGCCAGGCGATCCCGCGCACAATCGCGAGCGGCGCGCCGCGATCGCGCGTCGCCGCGACGAGCGCGGCGAGAACGCCGAACGCAAACGTGACCTGCCCCAGCGGGCCGCTCAGCGACGAGGTGATCACCAGCGCGATCGCGCTCACCACCAGCAGCGCGCTCGCGAGCGCGCGCGGCGGCGGCGCGAGCCCGTCGTCGACGGCGAGCGGCGGCGCGACCTCGCGCCGGAAGAGCAGCGCGAGCGCGGCGTAGGTCAGCACGACCGAGGCGATCGCGGCGAGGCCGAACGAGGCGAACCACGCGCTCAGCGGCGGCATCCGGTCGGCGAAGAAGAGCAGGTTCGACGGGTTCGCGATCGGCAGCACGAAGCTCGCCGCGTTCGCGACCAGCGCGCACGCGAACACGTACGCATGCGGGCGCGCGTCGGTGCGGCCGATCGCCTCGATCACCGCCGGCGTCAGCACGACGATCGTCGCGTCGTTGGAGAGGAACGCCGTCGTCACGACCCCCGCGCCGTAGACGAGGAGCAGCAGCCGCATCCGCGAGCGGCCCGCGGCGCGCACCGCATGCGAGGCGATCCACGCGAAAACGCCCTCCTCGCGCGCGAACTCCGCCAGCGCCATCATCCCGATCAGGAACAGGAAGACGTCGACGCCGCGCCCGAGCGCCGCCGCCGCGTCGCGCCACGGGACGAGCCCGGTCGCGACGAGCACGACCGCTCCGCCGACCGGCCACCACGCCTCGTTGCGCTTGAACGGGCGCAACAGCATCCCGAGCAGCGCGAGCGCCGCTACAATTGCAGCTAGCATCGGGACGTTAGATCAGCGCGGAGAGGAGAATGTTATGCGCTGGCGCGCGAGCGGCGGGCGAGGTGCGCCGAGCCGTACACGGTCACGCCGCCGGCGATCGTCGCGATCACCTTGTGCTCGTCGGTCCAGATGGAGAGGTCGGCGCGCTTGCCGGGCTCGATCGTCCCCATCTCGCGCTCGAGGTTCAGCATCCGCGCCGGGCTGCGTGTCGCCGAGACGATCGCCGTCTCGAACGGGATGTCGGCATACTCCATCAGGTTGCGCACGGCTTGGTCCATCAGCAGCGCGCTCCCCGCGATCGTCCCGTCCTCCGCGCGCACGACGCCGTCCTTGATCGTGTAGCCGGTCCCCGCCGGCGGCATGTTGTCGGACGCGAGCACCAGGCGGTCGTGCAGCGTGCGGTACAGCAGATCGACCATCGGCGGCGAGACGTGGTACCCGTCGCAGATGAGCTGCACCGTCGTGCGCGACTCCTGGATGAACGCGGCCAGGATCGAGGGGTCGCGGTGGTCGAGCGGCGGCATCGCGTTGAACGCATGCGTGAGCGTGCGGAACCCGACGCCGATCGCGAGCATCCCCTCACGATAATGAGCGCCGGTGTGGCCGGCGCTGCAGACGATCCCCTGGTCGAAGAAGAAGCGGGCGACGTTCTCGACGCCTTCCGCCTCGGGCGCCATCGTCACCAGCACCAGCGCGCCGCGGCACGCCTCGATCATCTCCTGCGCGCGATCGATCGTCGCGGGAAGGATCCATTCCGCGCGGTGCACGCGCCGGAACTTCGGGTTCAGGAACGGTCCCTCGAAGTGGATGCCCAAGCACTGCGCGCCGATCGGATGACCCGCTTCGACCAGCGCGTTCGCGGCTTCCGACACCTCGGCCGCCGCGTGCATCATCGACTCCCACGGCGCGGTCATGATGCCGGCGAGGAAGCCGGTCGCGCCTTGCCGCGCGTACGAGCGCGACGCGACCTCGACCGCGTTCCCCTGATCGCGGTTGAACAAGAACTCGTCGGCACCGTTGGTGTGGACGTCGATCAGCCCCGGCGCGACGATCGCGCCGTCGGGCGGCCGCAAGTCGGCGGGTCCGTCCTCGGGAAGGATGCGGGCGATCCGTCCCCGGTCGACGGCGACCCTCCCGTGGGCCAGCGTGCCGTCGCCGAGCGCGATGCGCGCCGGGCCGAGGATATAGGTGTCGGACACGTCCAGCGGGATTCGGGAGCCGCGGGTCCGACCCCCCTCGGTTTTTCTCAGCCTGCTCGCAGGTTCAGCGCCCGAAAAGGCGTCCGAAGAACCCGCCACGCCGCACCGGTTGCGAGGCCGCCGCGGGCGGCGCCGCGGCGTTCGCCAGCCGTGCCGCTTCGGCGCGCTCGCGCTCGCCGCGCGCGAGCCGCGCCATGTGCTCTTCGGCGTGCGCTTCGAGCGTCGAGCGCAGCGCGATCAGCTCGTTCCACCCGGCCGGCGCGCGGCTCGCGCCGAGCGCTTCGCGGTACTCGAGCGTCGAGGTCGTGAAGATGCGCTGCGGCACGATCGCGCGCTCGCGCAGGTAGCGGTCGGCGAGCATCACGACGTTGCGGCGCTCGGCGGAGTCCTCGTGGTCGGCCATCGTGTGGACGAACGTGATCGGCTTCCCGTCGCGCGCGATCTGCGCGTACAGATCGAGCTCGCGGTCGGAGAGCTGTCGCGAGAAGAGCGCGAGGATCTCGCTCCCGGCCGACGCCGCGGCGCGCACGATCTCCGCGGCGAGCGGAAATCCCGAGTCGAACGCCGGCGTGTGGACGAGGACGAGTTCGCGCGGGAGCGTCCAGGGCGTCTCGATCAGCACCGGCGTGCGCGAAGCGGCGTCGAGCGCCTCGTCGAGCGAGATCGCATTCCAGCCCGCGTCGTCGCCGAGCGCGTACGCGCGGTGCTCGTCGCCGTACCGCACGTGGACCGGGAAGTGCATCTCCAGATCGGCGCCTTCGTCGGCGAGCACGCGCGAGCCGGCGATCGCGTTGATCAGCGACGACTTGCCGCGTTTGAACGCGCCGATCACCGGGACGCGCCAGCGCTCCGGTCGCAGGCCGTGCTCGTAGGTGAGCGGGTCGAAGCGCGCGCCGTCGGACGGCGCGACGCGCGCGACGCCGGCGTGCGGGTCGAGCGGGATCGCCGGATCGGCGAGCTCCGCGCGCTCGGCGCGGCTCTCGCGCGCGAACGCTTCGCTGCGCGTCTCGATCCGCGTCGCGAGCGCGCGCGCGGCCTCCGCGCGCTCGCGCGCTTGGTGTGCCGCCG
>DATHLL010000503.1:0-5162 GCA_035488195.1 Candidatus Elarobacter sp.
CCGCGACATCGAGCGAGAACCCGGGCATCGACGGATGCACGAGCGCGTCGCCGGCGCTGAGCACGCGCGCGCCGGCTGCGTCGTGCACGGTCATCGTGTCCCCCCGTGGATCGACCACGATCACCGCCGAGGTCCCCGCCACTCGGTCGCGACACGGCCGTGCGCGCCGGCGCGCGCCCAGTTCCACACCGCGGACCAAAGCAAGCCCTGCAGCGTGCCGTGGTCGTAAGTCGGGCTCACTTTTTGCAGCGCCCGGCCGCGGACCCATTCGGTCTCCGGTTTCGTTTCGGGGAGGACGATCTCGTGGATGGACATGGCTTCACGCCCAGCCTATCACGTCATGCGTGCGGCTCGGCAAGAGCACCGGCGATGCCGGCGCCGCTACGCTACGTTATTCGGGATACCGGCCGTTTTTGTCCGGAAAGACGATCTGCATGCCGGTGAACCGTTCGGCCGTGTTGTGCCGAAACGCCCACACGCCGGCGTAGATGCATTTCTCGAGGAACTCTTTCGGGTAGATCTTCAGCAGCCGGCCGTTCATGGCGCCGAGCGGTTCGTACCCGTCCGGGACTGGGGCGCCGTGCGCGATGATCTTCTTCGCGACGACGTTCAGCATCGTACAGGAGACCTTCGAGTCCTCTTGGGTGTCGATCAGCAGCTCCGGAAGATGTTTCCCACTCAGGCCGATGGTGTACGCGAAGCCGTGCTTGTCGTCGTCACCGACGAAGACGCACGCCCACCCGTGCTGCGCGACGTTCGTCTCGAGCTTCGCATAATAGGCCTCGCCCTCCGGCTGCAGCAGCCCGTCTCCGGCGGGCGCGGCCGCCAAAAGGCCGCTGCCGAGAGCGAGCGCGAGCAGCACCGGAGCGATCCTCCGCACCGTCAGACTTCCATCACCACCGGGATCACGATCGGCCGCCGGCGCGACTTCTCGAAGACCGCCTTGGAGAGGCCCGAGCGGATGTGCTCCTTGACGTTGCCGATGTCGCGGATCCCCTCGACGCTGCAGTCCGCCAAGATCGCGGAGAGCTTCGCCTTCAGCTCGTCGACGAGCTCGCCGGACTCCGGCAGGTAGAAGACGCCGCGCGAGATCACGTCGGGGCCGGCGACGACCCGCGCTTCCTCGGCGTCGACGGTGACGACGACCATCATGATGCCGTCGCCGGCGAGGTGCTTGCGGTCGCGCAGCACCGCCTCGCCGACGTCGCCGACGCCGGAGCCGTCGACCATCACGTTGCCGCCGTAGGTCCGGCCGATCTTCTCGGCGCCCTCGCGGGTGAACTCGAGCACGTCGCCGTTCTCGGCGACGAAGACGTTGTCGCCCGCGACGCCGGTCTGCTGCGCGAGCCGCCCGTGCGTGACCAGCATCCGGTACTCGCCGTGGACCGGGATGAAGTACTTCGGCCGCACCAGGTTGAGCATCAGCAGCAGCTCCTCTTGCGAGGCGTGGCCGCTGACGTGCGCGTTCCCGGTGCTGCCGTGGATCACGTTCGCGCCGAGCCGGTAGAGGTTGTTGATCGTGCGCGAGACGGCTTTCTCGTTGCCGGGGATCGGCGTCGCGGAGATCACGACGGTGTCGCCGGGGACGATCTTGAAGTGCTTGTGGTCGCGCACCGAGAGCCGGGTGAGCGCCGACATCGGCTCGCCCTGCGAGCCGGTCGTCATCACGCACACTTCGTGCGGCGGGTGCTCGTCGACGTCCTCGAGCCGGATCACGAGCCCCTCGGGGATGTCGAGGTAGCCGAGCTGGCGCGCGAACTGCACCACGTTCTGCAGCGAGCGCCCGAGGAACGCTACCTTGCGGCCGTAACGCTTCGACTGGTCGACGACCTGCTGGATGCGCGGCACGTTCGAGGCGAACGAGGTGACGATCAGCCGCCCCTTCGCGCGGGCGAAGATGTTCGAGAACGCCTCGCCGACGATCCGCTCGGAGAGCGTGTGCCCCGGCCGCTCGGAGTTCGTCGAGTCGGAGAGCATCACCAGCACGCCTTCGTCGCCGACGCGCGCGATCGAGGCGAAGTCGGCCGGGTCGCCGTCGATCGGCGTCTGGTCGAACTTGAAGTCGCCGGTGTGGAAGACCGTGCCGAGCGGCGTGCGGATCGCCAGCGAGCACGCCCCCGCGAGCGAGTGGTTGATGTGGATGAACTGCGTCTCGATCGCGCCGTACGCGACCTTGTCGCCGGGCTCGACCTCGCGCGCGTTCCACTCGCCCGGCTTGTGCTCTTTGAGCTTCGCGCGGATCAGCGCCAGCGAGAGCGGCGTCCCGACGACCGGGATCTTCGGGAACTCGCGCAGCAGGTACGGGATCCCGCCGATGTGGTCTTCGTGGCCGTGGGTCACGAACAGCGCGCGAAATTTGTCGGCGCGCTCGCGCAGGTAGGTGAAGTCGTTGATGACGATGTCGACCCCGAACATCTCCTCGTCGGGGAACATCAGGCCGCAGTCGACGACGACCAGGTCGTCGTTCGTCTCGATGACCGTCATGTTGCGGCCGATCTCGCCGCAGCCGCCGAGCGGGACGACGCGCAGGTAGGGCTCGCTCGGCGGAGCCGGGATCACGAAGGTGTCGGGGTTCAAGGAGGGTCCTAGTCGGGACGAGGGTGCGGTGGGAAGGACGGGCGTGAGATACGCGATCTTCACCGGCACCCTGCTGGTGCTCTTCAATTGTACGACGCCCGCGACCCCGGCCGGAGCCGATTCGGTTCCAGCCCGGCGTCCCGCCCCGTCGCCGACGCCCTCCCCGCGCGTGACCCCGGCCTTCCGGCCGGCGGCCGCGGCGCTCTACTCGCGCCGTTCGCGGCGCCTGGTCCAGTCCTACCTGCGGCTGAAGCTGCTCGAGATGCGGGAGGCCGATCTCGAGCGTGCCCGCAAGGTCGTCGAGCGAAAGCTCGGGATCAAAGCGCTCCTGGGCGAAACACCTTCACCGTCCGCCCGGTAGCAACGGGTGTCAGTTCGCTCGCATTTTCCGGGGAGGCACCTTTGAGCACGTCCGAAACCGCGATCGGCCCGCGCCCCGGGCTGAGCAACGTCGCCGACATCGTCGTCGCGCCGAACGCCGCCTTCGACCGGCTGCGCCAGATCCCGACCTGGGGCTGGGCGTTCCTGATCGGCACGGTCCTCGGGGTGATCGGCTCGGTGCTGGCCTCGCCGGCGATCCTGCACGCGCTGCAGACGTCGATGCCCGCGCAGCTCGCCGCCGACCCGGGGATCGCGAAGCTGCCGCCCGACCAGCAGCAAAGGACGATCGCGATCTCGCTGCAGTTCGCGAAGGTCTTCACGCAGATCTCCTTCATCTTCATTCCGATCGGAATCTTGCTCGCCGGCGTGCTGCAAGCGGTCGTGATGCTGATCGCGAACGCCGCCGGCCGCGGCGACGGAACGTTCGGGAAGTACTTCGCGCTCAGCGTGAACGTCTCGGTGATCGGCGTCGGGATCAGCTACATCGTGCTGGGGATCATCGTCCTCGTGCGCGGGGCGAACGCCTTCGAGACGACGACCGCCGTGCAGGCCTCGCTGCCCAGCTTGGCGCTGCTGATGCCGGGCGCGCGCGGGGCGGCGGCCGGGTTCTTCGGCGCGCTCAACGTCTTCGCGATCTGGGCGACGGTGCTGCTCGCGCTCGGGATGCAGCGCGTCGGCCGCGTCTCGCCGGCGGTCGCGTGGATCGCCGCGATCGTCATGCTGCTCTTCACCGCCGGTCTGGCGGCCTACGGCGGGGCGAAAAACGGCTGATCGTGCGCCCGCTCCTCGTTCTCGCCGCCGTCCTCGCGCTCGGCGTGTTCGGCGCGCCCGCGCTCGCGCAGACTCCGGCTCCGCAGACTCCGGCTCCGGTCGCGCCGCCGGTGCCGCCGACGCCGGGCCCGGCTCCGACGCCGCCGGCCCGCGCGCTCGATCTGCGCGCCGCGGTCCGCTACGCGCTCGACCACGACCCGACCGTGCTGAACCGGCGCTCGGCGCTGGCGCAGAACGAGGCGACGTTCGCGCGCGACCACGCGGCGGAGTTCCCGAGCCTCTCCGGGCAGCTCCAGAACCAGATGGCGAAGACGAACGGGAACAACGGCGGCTCGTTCTCGCAGTTCGGCCTCTCCCAGGCGCAAGTGTTCTCGCAGAACGTCGCGCAGATCGGCTCGACGTACAACATCTACACCGGGTCGTCCGCGCAGATCGCCGCGCAGAGCGCGAAGCGCCAGGTCGAGTCGTCGCGGGCCGACCTGCGGCGCGCCGAGCAGCAGCTCGCGAGCGACGTCGCGGCGGCGTACTTCAACGTCGTGCAGCAGCGCGAGGGCGTGCGGCTGAGCGAAGGCGACCGCGCCTACCAGCAGCAGCTTCTCGACGCGGCGCGCGCGCAGGAGCGCGTCGGCCGCGCGGCCGGCGTCGACGTGCTGCGCGCGCAGGTCAACGAGCTCCGCAGCGAGGCGAACCTCACCACCGCGCGCGCGAACGAGGCGAACGCGCGCGAGGCGCTCGCGCAGCGGATCGGCGCGCCGCCCGACACCGCATTCTCCTTCCCGGTCGCGCTCCCCGAGCCGCCGGTCCCGAGCACCCCGCTTCCGGCGCTCGTCGCCGCGGCGCTCTCGAACCGCTCCGACGTCGCGAGCGCGCAGGCGCAGGTCGCCGTCGCGCGGCTCGCCGACGCGGCGATCGAGTCCGACCGTCGCCCGCAGATCCAGCTCACCGGCGCCTTCGGAAACACCGAGACGCCGACGACCGCGACGAGCGGGCCGACCGTCATTCCGGGCTTCGGCGTCATCCCCGGGACCACGATCTCGCGCCCGGGCTTCTGGCAGATCGGCGCCGTCTCGACGCTGACGATCCCGTTCGTCGAGTACGGCTCGCGCCGCGCGGCGCACCGCGCCGCGCGCGCGCAGCTCGACGCCGCCGAAGGACAGCTCGCGTTCACGAAGTCGGCCGTCGAGACCGACGTGCGGCAGTCGCTGCGCGCGGTGCAGACGACGAATGCGAACCTGATCACCTCGCGCGAGGCCGAGCGGCTCGGCGCCGAGTCGGCCCGGATCGCGCAGTTGCAGTACCGCAACGGCTTGATCTCGCTGACCGACGCGACCGCCGCCGAGCAGAGCGCGCTCTCCGCCGCAAACGACCTGGTCGTCGCGCGCGTCAACTATCTCAACGCGCTGGTCCGGCTGCGCGCCTCGGTCGGCGCCGCA
>DATHLL010000504.1:0-6277 GCA_035488195.1 Candidatus Elarobacter sp.
GTGCTCATGGAGTTCGCGAAGCGGACCGGCTGCGCGACGTTCGTCGTCGGGCACGTCACCAAGGACGGCGCGATCGCCGGGCCGCGCCTCCTCGAGCACCTCGTCGACACGGTGCTGTACTTCGAGGGCGACCAGTCCGGCGAGTACCGCATCGTCCGCGCCTACAAGAACCGCTTCGGCGGGATCGACGAGATCTGCGTCTTCGCGATGGACGACCGCGGGCTGCACGAGATCGCCGATCCGTCGGCGCTGTTCTTGCACGGGCGCGGACCGCGGCCGAGCGGCTCGTGCGTCGTGCCGACGCTGGTCGGAGCGAGGCCGGTGCTCGTCGAGATCCAGGCGCTGGTCGGCGAGGCCGCGTACGGGACGCCGCGCCGGCTCGCCGCGAACGTCGACGCCGCGCGGATGGCGATGATCATCGCGATCCTCGAGCGCCGCGCCGGGCTGCACCTCGGCGGGCACGACGTCTACTGCTCGGTCGCCGGCGGCTTGCGCGTCGCCGAGACCGGCGCGGACCTGGGGATCGCGCTCGCGATCGCCTCGGCGTTCCGCGACGTCCCGCTCTCCTCCGGCGCGGTCGCCTTCGGCGAGCTGGGGTTGTCGGGCGAGCTGCGGGCGGTCTCGCAGCCGGCGAGGCGCGCCGCGGAGGCGACGAAGCTCGGCTTCACGCGCATCGTCGCGCCGGAAGGCGCGCGCGATCTCTCCGCGGCGATCGCGCTCGCCTTCGACTAGCCGCGCGAGCTACTTGGTCGCGCCGCCGGGCTCCGCCATCTTGGCGTGCTTCGCCGCGGTCACTTCCTCGGGCATCGCCTTCGAGATCGTCCCCTCGAACTTGGTCGTGATCGGGCCGGCGACGATCTCGTGCTTGCCGGCGATCAGCGCCTCGTACGCCTGCCGCGCGACCTGCGCCGGATCGGCCTTCTTGTCGCTGGAGCCGATCTGCGTGTCGTCCATCCCGGCGCGATGGAAGAAGTTCGTCTCGGTCGGTCCCGGCATCAGCGTCGTGACGGTGATCCCGGCGTCCTTGAGCTCGTTGCGGAGCGACGCGGCGAACGACTTGTCGAACGCCTTCGACGCGCCGTAGACCGCCTCGTACGGCGTCGCGGCGACCGCCGCGATCGACGAGGTGATCAGCACGCGCCCTTCGCCGCGCTGCACCATCGCGGGCAGCAGCAGCTTCGCGAGGTGCACCGTCGAGCGCACGTTCAAGTCGATCAGCTTCAGCTCGTCCTCGAGCGGGGTCTCCAGAAACCGCCCGCCGACGCCGATCCCGGCATTGAGCGCGAGCGCGTCGACCTGGCGACCGGACGAGGCGACCCGATCGGCGAGCATCTCGACGCCTTGCGGCGTCGCGAGATCCGTCCGACAGGTCTCCACCGTCGCGCCGAGCGACTCGATCTCGCTCGCCGCGTCGGTCAGACCGGCGTCCTCCGCCGCGATCAGCACGTCGTAGCCGTTGCGGGCGAACTCCTTGGCGAGCTCGAGTCCGATCCCGCTCGAGGCGCCCGTCACCACCGCGTAGTGTCTGCTCGATGAAGTGTTCATGATGCACGAACATCCCCGCGCCGAGAACCGCCAATCCCGCCTGGCCGCGGGGCGAGCCGCCGGGCGCGAGGAGGGCGGCCGCGGCGCGCGGCATGATGGGCACGTGCCGCTCGCCCCGCTCATCCCGCGCGACGTCCTCTTCGGGAACCCCGAGAAAGCGGCGCCTTGGCTCTCGCCCGACGGCGCGCGGATCGCGTATCTCGCGCCGCATGCGGGCGTCCTCTCGGTCTGGGTGCGCACGATCGGCGCGAACGACGACCGCGTGGTCGCCTCGGATCCGCACCGGCCGATCCGCACCGCGTTCTGGGCGCCCGACGGCTCGCGCGTGCTGTACTTCCAGGACGCGGCGGGCGACGAGAACTTCCACCTCTTCGCAACCGATCCGAGCGGCGAAACGCCGCCCATCGACCTGACGCCGTACGAAGGCGTCCTCGTCCACCTCCAGTCGCTCGACCTCACCCGGCCCGACGCGATCCTGATCGCGATGAACCGGCGCGACCCGCAACTCTTCGACGTCTACCGCCTCGACCCGCGCACCGGCGAGGCGATGCTGGACACCGAGAACCCCGGCAACCTCTCCGCGTTCGCCGACGACGCGGAGATGGTCGTGCGCGCCGGCGTCGCGCAGCACGCCGACGCCTCGCACGAGATCGTCGTGCGCGACGCCGCGGGCGCGCCGTGGCGGA
Organism: Candidatus Elarobacter sp.; assembly: GCA_035488195.1. GTDB lineage: Bacteria > Vulcanimicrobiota > Vulcanimicrobiia > Vulcanimicrobiales > Vulcanimicrobiaceae > Vulcanimicrobium. Next base: position 2,232 of record DATHLL010000504.1, read on the forward strand.
CGCTGGTGCGGTTCGCTCCCGACGACGGGACGCCGAACCTCCAAGGGTTCAGCCCCGACGGCCGCGCGCTGCTCGTCACGACGAGCGCCGGCGCGAACGCGGAGCGGCTCGTGCGCTACGACCTCGCGAGCGGCGAACGCAGCGACGTCGCGGGCGATCCGGAGTACGACGTCGCGCACGTGCTGTTCTCGCCGCGCACGAAGGCGCCGGTCGCGGCGTCGGTCGTTCGCGAGCGCACGACCTGGGCCGTCCTCGATCCCGCGTACGCGGACGACTTCGCCGCGCTCGCCGAGCAGATTCCCGGCGATCTCGACGTCGAGTCGACCGACCGCGACGACCGCGTCTGGCTCGTCTCGTCGATCGTCGACACCGGCTCGCGCTCGTTCTGGCGCTACGAGCGCGCGACGCGCAGCGCGAGCAAGATCTTCTCGATGCGCCCGGAGGTCGACCGCTGCACGCTCGCGCCGATGCAGCCGGTGCGCTACCCCGCGCGCGACGGGCTGACGATCCACGGCTACCTGACCGCGCCCGCCGGCGTCCCGGCGCGCGATCTCCCCGCCGTGCTGTTCGTCCACGGCGGGCCGTGGGCGCGCGACTACTGGGGCTACAACGGGTACGTGCAGTGGCTGGCGAACCGCGGCTACGCGGTGCTGCAGCCGAACTTCCGCGGCTCGACCGGTTACGGCAAGGCGCACCTGAACGCGGGCGACCGCGCGTGGGCGAGCGCGATGCACACCGACCTGCTCGACGCGAAGGACTGGCTCGTCGCGCAGGGGATCGCCGATCCGGCCCGGGTCGCGATCATGGGCGCCTCGTACGGCGGCTACGCGACGCTCGCCGCGCTGGCGTTCGCGCCGGAGGCGTTCGCGTGCGGCGTCGACATCGTCGGCCCCTCGAACCTGAACACGCTGCTCGCCTCGATCCCGCCGTACTGGGAGACGCTGCGCGCGACGTTCACGCAGCGGATGGGCGACACCGAGGAGCTGCTGACCGCGCAGTCGCCGCTGTTCAAGGCCGACGCGATCCGCGCGCCGCTGCTGATCGGTCAAGGCGCGAACGACCCGCGCGTGAAGATCGCCGAGTCCGACCAGATCGTCGCCGCGATGCGCCGCAACGGCCAGCCCGTCACGTACGTCGTCTTCGAGGACGAAGGCCACGGCTTCGCGCGGCCCGAGAACAACAAGCGCTTCAACGCGGCGGTCGAAGCGTTCTTGGCCGAGCATCTCGGCGGCCGCGCCGAACCGCCCGGTCCCGACGAGTCGATCGAACCCTACCTGCGATGAGCGCGAACGAGTTCGAGATCGTGCCGAACGTCAGCGAAGGCCGCGACGCCGGCGTGATCGACGAGTGCGCCGCCGCGATGGAGGCCGAAGGCGCGCGCGTCGTCCACCGCACCAGCGATCCGGTCCATCACCGCAGCGTGATCACCGCGGTCGGGCGCGGCTCGCAGGTCGTCGCCGCGGCGGTCGCGCTCGCGCGGGTCGCGCACCGGCGGATCGACCTGCGCGTCCACCGCGGCGCGCACCCGCGGATCGGCGCGCTCGACGTGCTTCCGTTCGTCCCGCTCGGCGAGGCGACGCTCGCCGGCGCGGTCGACCTCGCACACCGCGCGGCGGCCCGTATCTGGCGGGAAGTCGGCGTTCCGTCGTATCTCTACGGCGCCGCGGCGAGCGCACCGCACCGCGAGCACTTGGCCGAGATCCGGCGCGGCGAGTTCGAGGGGCTCGCGGCGCGGCTGGCCTCCGACCGGCGCTGGCAGTTCGACTACGGCGACGCCGCGCACGCCTCGGCCGGCGCGGTCGCGATCGGCGCGCGCCCGTTCCTGATCGCGTACAACGTCGAGCTGGCGAGCGGCGACCTCGCGCTCGCCAAGCGGATCGCGCGCACGCTTCGCGCGACCAGCGGCGGACTGCGCACGCTGAAATGCCTCGGCCTGCGGCTCGCAGCCGACCGCGTGCAAGTCTCGTGCAACGTGACGGACGTCGACGCGGTCCCGCTGTACCGCGTCACCGAGCTCGTCCGGCGAGCGGCCGCTCGGGAGAACGTCGCGGTGGCACGCAGCGAGCTGATCGGGCTGGCCCCGGCGCGAGCGGTCGTGCGCACCGCGCGAGCGTACCGTTCCGCTGGAACCTCCCAGACGGATGGAGTATAGTAGCCCGATGCTCCTTCGCCGACTCGCCGCCGCGCTCGCGGCGGCGACGCTGCTGTTCTCGCCGGTCGCGCCGCTCGCCGCGACCGCTCAGGCCGCGAACGCGGCCGCCGCCGCACCGCCGGCCGTCCAGGCACGGACGCTCTCCAACGGCCTCAAGGTCGTCGTGATCGAAGACCACGCCGCGCCGGTCGCGCAGGTGCACATGTGGTACCGCTTCGGCGCGCTCGACGAGACGCCGGGGAAGACCGGGCTCGCGCACGCGCTCGAGCACATGATGTTCCGCGGGACGAAGGATCTCTCGAGCGCCGGCATCGACGACATGACGGCGCGGCTCGGCGCCGAGGTCAACGCCGAGACCGAGAACGAGATGACGCACTACTACTTCGTGGTGCCCTCGGACCGCGTCGAGACGATCGTCCACCTCGAGGCCGACCGGATGCGCAACCTCAAGCTCGATCCGGCCGACTGGAACCTCGAGCGCGGCGCCGTCCTCACCGAGTACGCGGAGAAGCACAGCAACCCGGTGAGCTCGTTCATCTTCGACGTGAACCAGCGCGTCTACCCGAACTCGCGCCTCGGCTCGACCTCGCTCGGCGTGAAGGCGGACATCGAGCACGCGACGGTCGCCGACCTGCGCAAGTACTACGACGAGTGGTACCGCCCGAACAACGCGACGCTCACGGTCGCCGGCGACGTCCGCGCGGCCGACGTGTTCGCCGAAGCGGAGCGCTGGTTCGGCGGGATCCCGTCGGCCAAGCTCCCCGAGCGCCGCCACTACGCGCTCAAGCCCGCGACCGGCCAGACCTACGACGACCGCTCGAACTTCCCGTACACGATCGTCGACGAGGCGTATGCGGCGCCCGGCAACGCGAAGCCGTACGAGCACGACCAGGTGCGCAACGACGTCGCGCTCGGCGCGATGTTCAACCCGCGCGGGCCGTTCCGCACGCTGGTCGAGCGCGGGCTCGTCCTCGCGTACAACCCGGAGCCGCTCGAGGACCGGCGCGCCTCGGTCGTGCACATCATGCTGATCGTCGCGCCGGGCCACACGCCGCGCGAGGTGCGCGCCGCGTACGAGAAGACGATGGCCGAGCAGCTCGCCAAGGGCCTCGACCCCGATCTGTTCGACGCCTCGAAGCGCGAGCAACTCGCCTCGATGACGTACGCGCGCGACTCGATCGTCGGGATCGGCGATGCGATCGGCGCGAACATGGTCTTCCCCGGCGACACCGATCCCTCCGAGTTCGACGCGCTCTACGGCGCGATCACGCGCGACGAGGCGACCGCGGTCGCGCGGCGCGTCTACGCGAAGGCCAGCGTCGTCGCGACGCTCGAGCCCGGCCCGACGAAGCGTGAGAGCGAGCCGCCCTCGAGTGTAAGCTCGTCGGTCAGCGACAACTTCGGCGACCGCACCTCGAACGGGCCGCTGATCCAGCCCGAGTGGATGAAAGCCGCGCTCGCGAAGCCGCTCACGCTGCGCAGCGCGGTCGACCCGGTCGTCACGACGCTTCCCAACGGTCTGCGGCTGCTGGTCCAGCGCGTCCCGACGAACCCGACCGTGTTCGTCGACGGGCTCGTGCGGACGTCGTCGTCGTTCGACCCGCGCGGGAAGGAAGGCGTCGGCGAGGTGACCTCGTCACTGATGGAGTGGGGCAGCGCGAAGTACGACTACGACGCGCAGCGCAAGCTCGCCGATGACCGTGCCGCCGAAGTCTCGTTCGGAACGTCGTTCGCCGCCCACGGCCGTGCGCAGGACTTCCCCGCGCTGCTCGACGTGCTCGCCGACGACGTGCGCCACCCGCGGCTCCCGTCCGACCGCTTCGAGCTGGTGCGCTCGCAGCTAGCGGGCTACGCGAGCCGCCGCGCGCTGCAGGCCGGCTACGAGGCGCAGCGG
>DATHLL010000505.1:0-3419 GCA_035488195.1 Candidatus Elarobacter sp.
TCGCGCGCGAGCTCTCGCTGTCCTAACCGTTGCCCTCGGAGGCGACGACGAATGCCGCGACCTCCTGGATCTGCGTGGCCGAGAGCGAGCTCTTGAACGGCGGCATGACCTTGCCCCCGTTCGTCACGCGTGCGATCACGAGCGCGAGGTTCGGCTTCTTCTGGTCGAGGTTCGGCCCGACTGTGCCGTGCGCCCCCGCCGCCGCGAGCGTGTGACAGCCCGAACAGCCGGCGCTCGTGAAGATCGACCTGCCCGCGGCCAGCGCAGGGTTCGCGCCCGCCGGCGCGCTCGCCGCCGAGCCGGCCCACGCCTTCGTCGCCTCGGTGCCGGCCGCCCAGCCGAACGACCCGCCTGCGAGCGCGAGTCCGCCTGCAAGTGCGACGAGGACGACGCGTCGGGAACGCTTCGGGTCGGCGACGCGGCCGACACCCTTGCCGCGCAGCGTCTGGACGATGTTGACGGCGAAGAGGATCTGCGTGAGCCCGAGGCCGATCGCAAGCGGCACGCCGGCCTGCGTGATGTTGTCGTACTGGTGCGGCAGGACGGCGAAGCGCCGCGGCGCGCCGTGCAGTCCCTGCCACAACCAGAGCGCGGAGTTCGCGGTGCCGAGCACGAACGTCAGCCACACGTGCACGCGGCCCATCGCGTCGCTGTAGAGCGGCTTCCCGATCAGGTCCGGAAGCCACGCGTACACCCCCGCGAAGATCACGAAGCCGATCATCAGCAGCGCCATCTGGTGGAAGTGGCCGACGACCCAGAGCGTGTTGTGCACGACCTGGTCGAACGCGATCGTCGCGTTGACGACACCTGAGAGCCCCGCGAGCAGCCACGCGACGAGGGCGAGGAACATCGCCGCGCCGGCGGCGTCCCAACGGTAGCGCGAGCGGTAAATCGTGAAGAAGAGGCTGTAGAGCGACAGCGCCGACACGATCGTGATCGAGAACGTGAGCGGCTGCATCGCCGTGTTGATCGCGGCCTGCGGCGAGCCCGACGGATAGTCGATGTAGATGTGGTGCGCCCAGATGATCACGTTGACGACGACGGCGAGCGCCCAGCCGATCGAGATCACGTTTCCGGCGACGAGCGGCCGGCCGGCGTACTTCGGCACGAGCTGGTAGAGCATCGCCACGGCCGGGAAGAGCAGCAGGTAGACGACCGGGTGGCCGAACCACCAGAGCACGTTCTTCGCGAGCAGCGGGTCGACGTGCACGCTGGGCGTGAGCGACTGCACCATCATCTCGACAAGCAGCACCGCGAGCGGCAGCGTCGCGACGATCATGTCGAGCGCGATCACCGTCAGCGGGATGACGGGGTACGGCACGGGCCGCGGGTTCGTCGCGAAGCGGCGCGGCGCGAGGTAGCCGAGACCGATCGCGACGCCGACGCGGTTCGGGATGCTCCGCTTCACCGCGTGCAGCGCCGGCCCGAGCACGACCGTGAGGATCGAGAGGCACCATACGACGATCGAAAGCCCGGTGAGCAACACCGAGCCGCTGAAGAAGAACGACGTCCAGCGTCCCCACTGCCCGGCGCCGTGGAACGAGAGCGGGTAGAGGAAGACCCACGACGCGCCGAACTTGAACCCGAGGCACGTCACGACGACGCCGGCGACGCCGAGCACCATCAGCCACCACGCCGCGTCGGCGAGCCGAGCGGCGGTGCGCGTCAGCGGGAAGCCGACCTGCGCGAGCACCCAGAACGCGAAGCCCATCACCGCGAACGCGGCCCAGCCGACGAACGCGCCGAGGCCGTGTGCGGTCATGATCGCGTAGAACCAGCCGTCGGGCACGCGGTCGACGCCCGCCTGGCTGTCGCGCATGATCACGCCGAGGATCCCCGCCGCGCCGAGGATCACGGTCGCGGCGATCACGTAGCGGAACGCGATCCAGCGCGCGCGCTCGAGCTCCGGCCCGGGCGCGAGCGGCTCCGGCGTCGGCGCGACGTGGTTCACGCGCTCACCGTGAGCGAGCCCTGCATGTGCGCGTGGCCCACGCCGCAGAACTCGATGCAGAGAATGGTGTACGTGCCGGGCTTCTTGAACGTGTAGACGTACTTCTGCGTCTTGCCCGGCATGACCTGGACTTCGAAGAGGAGCTTCCCGCCGGCGTTGTAGACGGCGAAACCGTGGTTCACGTCGGCGGAGGTCAGCTGGAACTCGACGGGCGTACCGGTCTTGAGCGGCGTGCCCGGCACGATCCACGCGAACTGGATCGCCTTGATCTTCTCGATCTGCGCGTGCTTGCCCGCGCTCCGCCCATACGGGGTGAAGAGGATCGTCGAGAAGAGGAGCACGGCAAGCAGCACGACGACGACCGCGAACCACGTCTTCTCGCGCTCGCCGATCTTGCGCAGGTCCGGCTCGGGCTGGTTGCCGCGCGTCGAGACGCCGACCCAGACGAGGAAGACGATCGCGAGCACGGACACCGTGCCGTACGACACGGCGATGATCAGCGCGATCCGGCCCACCGGGATTCGACTCTAGGCGAGCGCGCGACGCGCAACTAGGCGCAATTTCTACGTAGGCCGCGCGGCCTACCAGCTCTTCAGTGCGTGCGTCTGTGCGGACTCTGCGACGCGAACGCGCGCGTCAAGCGCGAGGCAACCGTGCGGAAGTGCGAGCACCGGATTGAGGTCGAGCTCGGCGATCTCGGGGATGTCGTGGGCCAGTCGCCCGAGTCGAAGCAAGAGGTCGACGAGCGCGTCGGCGTCGGCGGCGGTCGTGCCGCGGAAGCCGCGTACGAGACGGCCGGCCTTTCCGCTTTCGACGAGCTCGCGTGCGTCGGCGTCGGTCAGCGGCGCGAGGCGGAACGCAGCCTCGCCGATCAACTCGGCGTACACGCCGCCGGGCCCGAACGCCACAAGAGGCCCGAACGTCGGGTCCTGAACGATCCCGGCGAGGAGCTCCGTGCCGACCGTGAGGTGCGGCTGGACGAGGACCGGCGCGCCGATCCGCTCCACCGCCGCGCGCACCGCGGCCTCGTCGCGCAGGTCGAGCGCGACGCCGCCGCTCTCGGACTTGTGTGCGCCAGGGGCGGCGGTCTTCACGACGGCGGGAAAGCCGAGCTCGCGTGCCGCGCTCACGGCCTCGTCGGCATTCGCCGCGGTGCGCTCCTGCACGAGGGGGATGCCGTACGCCGCGAGCAGCGCACGCGGGTCGATCCATCCTTCGGCGCCCGCGATCGCTGCGCGCGCGGCGTCGGCGTCGGCGTCGAGCTCCGGCACCTCGCCGGCGTCGCGGCGCAACCACTGCGTGCGCTGCCACGCAAGCGCCAGCGCACGCGCCGCGGACTCGGGGTACGGGAGAACCGCGAGCCCGGGCAGGCGTACCGGCTCGGCGCTCACGAACGCCGCGACGACGGGCTTCTTCGCATCGCGCGCCGCGCGCGCCACCGCGGCGGCGACGTCGCCGGTCGTCGCCA
>DATHLL010000506.1:0-2640 GCA_035488195.1 Candidatus Elarobacter sp.
CGGCGCGCTGATCAGCAGCGCGAGCAGCGTGCGGTGGTCCCGATCGGTGACGTCCGCGAGCCGGCGCAGGATGCCGCGCACGCGCTCGCGTTCGCGGAAGACCGGCTCCAGGACGTGCGCCAGCCGCGCGTGACGCGCCGCCACGACGTCGAGCAGCTCGCGGAACGCCGGCGTCTCGATCCCGCCGCGCGCCGCGAGCTCGACCACCTTGTGCGCGAACCAGAGGTCGCGGTTCGCCGCGAGTTGCCGCGCATACCGGAGGAACGCCTCCGGCTCGGTGCGCGCGAGCGACTGCAGCAGCGCAAGCTGCGTCGTGTCCGGTTCCGGCTTGAAGAACGGATCGACGGCGAATCCCGGCATCGCGTAGTCGTACTGCGGCGACCGGGACCGGTCGCTCGCGGTGCGGACGACGACGCTGAGCGTGGGCGGCTCCAGGTGGAGCAGGGAGTGGATGAACCGGTCGCCGGGCTCGATCCGGCGCACGTCGCCGCGCCGCAGCAGCTCGGCCGACTCGAGCGTGAGGTTCCCCAGCAGCATCTCGGTGCAGATGCGCTCGGCGCGCTCGAAGCGGTAGCGCGAGTGGAAGCTCGAGCCGCGCAGCACGCCGAACGCGCCCGAGAACGCGTGCTGGTGGATCGAGGTCGGGACGTCGATCCACACCAGCAGCTCGATGAAGAAGCCGCGGCCCTGGTAGCAGATGATCGGCGGCTGGCCGAACGGCCGCAGCTCCTGCCGCGGGAGCGAGCGCGTCCCGAAGAACCATCCGGCGACGTCCTCGAGCGCGACCGCGCGCAGCACGCCGGACTCGGCGAGCGCGGACTCCGCGATCCCCGAGAACGCGTCGCCGTCGTAGTTCCGCGCCTCCCAGGCACGCGCGACCTCGTCGCCGAGCCGCGCGAAGCCGTCCATCGCCGTCATCCGCGCGCCGTTACTGCGACTTGTCGGGGGCCACGGCGAACAGGTCGATCTTCGACTCCTTGTCGAGATGCGACTGGACGATCACCGAGAAGTCGGAGAAGCGCACGCGGTAGACGTAACGCGGCGTGTCGCCGGTCTGCGGGTAGTTGCCGAGATAGGTCCACTGCGGCGGAGCTCCCGGCGCGAACGCGCCCTGCGCCTGCGCGACCATCGGTTCGGTGATCGTCTTGCTGAGCGACTCCGCGAGGATGCTGCGGTCGAGCTTCCCGACGCGCAGACCGTCCATGAGCTGTTTGCTGAGCTTCGTCGTCGCGGCGTCCTCGTTGCCGGGGACGAGGGTCTGCGGGGCCGTCACCGCCGGCGGTGCGGCCGGTGCGTTTTGCGCGAGCGCCGCGGACGGGGCGCCGGCCGCGACGAGGGCGACGGCGGCGATGCGGATGAGGTCGGTAGAGCGCACGGTATGGTTCTCCGGAAGCGGCGGTCAGCGGCCGATCGTGGCCGAGTACCGCAGGGTGAGTTGGCGCGGCGCGAGCGGGGTCGACGGGAATGCGATCGACGTGCCGTCGCGCAGGGTGAAGGGGTTGATCCCTTGATAGGTCGTGAACAGCCCGGTGTCGCGGTTGAACACGTTGCCGGCGAGCAGGCTCAGCGTGCCGTAGCGCAGCCCGGTGACGATTCCGGCGTTCACGACGGTGAACGGCGCGATGTTCTGCGGGTTCGCGGATCCGACGAACCGGACGTTCGCGATGTACTCCAGCTTCGCGCGCGGCTGCCGCACGCTCAGCGTCAGCGATCCGGTCTGCAGGGGCCGCCCCGGGATCTGGCGGCCCGGCGGAAAGACGAAGCCGAGCGCCGAGGCGCGCTCGCCGATCGAGGAGATCGACGCGCTCGTCACGCCGTACGACCAGAAGCCGGCCGTCGCGTTGCCGAGCAGGACCATGCCGTCGGTCGACGCGCCGGTGTAGCGCTGCCCGACGTCGGAGAGCACCTCGTACGCGAAGACGCGGCTGGGGTCGAACGGGAGCGGCGCGCAGTTCGCCGCCGTGCTCCACGTCTGCTCCAGCTCGGCGAGATAGTTCGGCGGAAGCGGCACGACCGTCTCGGCTTCGGAGAGCTGCAGCGCGCCGCCGAACGAGGTCCCGAGGGAGGTGGTCCGGTACGCGGTCACGTTGATCTCGCCGTGCTTCCAGCGGTGGCGCAGCCCGGCTTGCACGTCGAGATCGTGCTGCGCGACCGGCGTCTGGCTCGGGCCCTGCACGAAGACCGAGCGCCCGTGGCAGTCGATCTGCGCCTTGTGGGGATCCGAGTACGTGGTGATCGTGCCGAAGTTGGGGCTCGAGGAGCCGGTCGAGGCGCTCGCCCACGCGCCGTCGGAGCGCGAGAGCTTCCAGTCGCCGCGCAGCGAGCCGATGAAGCCGCGCCCCAGGCCGGTCGCGTTCGTCGCCGACGCGCTCGCCGTGAGCTTGAGCCGCGGACCGATCGCGAACGCGTCGGAGAGCCCGGCCTGATAGCCGCCGATCGTCGCGGACGACGAGAAGTCGGCGCCGTCGTAGCGCTGGACGAGGTCGTTCGTTCCGCGGTACCCGCTGTACGTGGCGCTGAGCGAATGGCGCCCCGCGGTCGCGCTGGCGACGAGGTTGAGGCCGGCGTAGCGCCAGGCCCGCTGCGACCAGTACGGCTCGGCGACGCCGGCGACGTGAAGCGTGGCGGCGTCGTACACCT
>DATHLL010000507.1:0-2561 GCA_035488195.1 Candidatus Elarobacter sp.
GGAAGCCGGCGAGCGTGATGAACTGGAACCGGTAGCCCATGTCGGCGAGGTCGCGCTGGAAGCGCGCGATCTGCTCCTCGTCGAGGTGCTTGCTCCAGTTGAACGACGGCGAGCAGTTGTACGCGAGCATCTTCCCCGGGAAGCGCTCGTGCACGGCGTCGGCGAACGCGCGCGCCTCGCCGATGTCGGGCGTCGACGTCTCGCACCAGAGCAGGTCCGCGTACGGCGCATACGCGAGCGCGCGCGAGATCGCCTGGTCGAGCCCCTCGCGAACGCGGTAGAAGCCCTCGCCGGTGCGCTCGCCGGTGACGAACTCGCGGTCGTACTCGTCGACGTCGCTCGTCAGCAGGGCCGCCGCAAGCGCGTCCGTCCGCGCGAACAGCAGCGTCGGGACACCGAGCACGTCGGCGGCGAGCCGCGCCGCGTTCAGCGTCCGGACGAATTGCGACGTCGGCACGAGCACCTTGCCGCCGAGATGTCCGCACTTCTTCTCGGACGCGAGCTGGTCTTCGTAGTGCACGCCGGCCGCGCCTGCCTCGATCATCGCGCGCATGAGCTCGTACGCGTTCAGCGGCCCGCCGAACCCGGCCTCGGCATCGGCCAGGATCGGCGCGAACCACTCCGTGCCGTTCCGGTCCTCCGCCCAGTCGATCTGGTCGGCGCGCATGAGCGCGGCGTTCAGCCGCTTCACGAGCGCGGGCGCGCTGTTCGCCGGATAGAGGCTCTGGTCGGGATACGTGTGGCCGGCGAGGTTGCCGTCCGCGGCCACCTGCCAGCCCGAGAGGTAGATCGCCTGCAGCCCCGCCTTCACCATCTGCACGGCCTGGCCGCCGCTGAGCGCGCCGAGGGCGCGAACGGGCTCGCCGCCCTGAAGGAGCTCCCACAGCCGCTCGGCGCCGCGGCGGGCGAGCGTGTGCTCGGGAACGACCGAGCCGCGCAGCCGGGCGACGTCCTCCGCGCCGTACGTCCGCTCGATGCCCTGCCAGCGCCCGTCCTGCCGCCAGTGCCGTTCGATCGTCTCGGCTTCCCGCTGGATCCGAAGTTCGGGCTGCATCCGCATCTCCTTCACGCGATGGCTTGTTTTCGGATCCTAGATTGCCGATCGGACGGCAGTCAAACCGGCTTCTCCGGTTTCTCGGGATCCAGGCGGGCGCCCGAATATCGTCCTCCGACGGTTCCTTCCCTTCTCACAGATACCTGTGTAGAAGCGGTACGAGGGCGTGCGGAGAGGGCTCTGGATCGCGGTTGGCGCCGCGCTGCTGTGCGGCGCGTCAGCCCCTGCCGCCGGCGCGCAGCCGCCGGCCGACAACCCCATCGTCCGGGAGAACGCCCTGCCCGGCTCCCCCGACTGGCAGCGAACGGTCGGAGGCGACATCCAGGTCTACGGCACCCAGATCGGCGGCCTGCCGGGCGACGCGATCAACCTCCACGTCAGCACCGCCTACCACTACCGGATCCTCGTCTACCGGCTCGGCTGGTACGCGGGCGCCGGCGCGCGCGAGGTCGCCTGTCTCCCCAGCTGCAGCACCGACGAGCAGGGGACGCTCCAGCCCCCGCCCCCGGCCCAGACGCCTCCCGCTCTCGGGCCGCCGATCCGCGCGAACTGGCCGGTGACCGACACCCTGCAGACCGACCCGTCCTGGACGAGCGGCTACTACCTCGTGGAGGCGGTCCTCACCACCGGCCACTTCGCGGGCTCCGTCGGCACGACCTTCTTCATCCTGCGCGAACCGCCGTCCGCGACCCCGTCCCAGATCCTCGTGCAGGTCCCCGTCAACACCTGGGAGGCCTATAACGCCTGGGGCGGGAAGAGCCTCTACGACTTCACCGGCACGCGCATGGACGTCGTCTCGTTCGAGCGGCCGTTCGGCTACCTCGCGCAGTCGCCGTTCTGGTGGGAGATCCAGCTCGTCCGCTTCCTCGAGCGGGAGGGTTACGACGTCTCGTACCAGACCGACGTCGACACCGACGCCGACCCCGCGAGCCTGCTCCAGCACCGGCTCGTCATGGTCGCGGGCCACGACGAGTACTGGTCATGGGGCATCCGCGGCGCCTTCGACACCGCGCTCGCGGACGGGACGAACCTCGCGTTCATGGGCGCGAACGCCGGCTACTGGAACATCGACTACCAGGACAACGACCAGTCGATCTTCTCGTACAAGTCGCTCCTCGACCCGAATCCGGTCCTCTCGCAGAAGACGGCGATGTGGCGGCAGATCGGCCATCCCGAATGCATGCTCACGGCGGTGGCGCAGCAGTCGGTGATGGCGATCAGTCACCCGCTCGACTACACGGTGACCGCCGCCGGGGCCGCCGATCCCTGGCTGCAGGGCACCGGCCTGACCGCAGGATCGACGATCGCGGGCGTCGTCGGGCGCGAGCACGACGTGCTCAACCCGTGGCCGGACTCGTGCGTCCATCCCGGCCTCACCGTGCTCTTCCACTACGCCGGGACGGGAGGCGACCAGCCGGCGGACGCGGTGCGCTACACCGCGCCCAGCGGCGCCCGCGTCTTCGCGTCGGGCGCAATGCAGTTCTCGTGGGCGCTGGACGACTGGCGG
>DATHLL010000508.1:0-3327 GCA_035488195.1 Candidatus Elarobacter sp.
TCGCGCGAACGCCAGCGCGGCGACGGCGATCGCGAAGCTCACCGCGAGCGGGGTGAGCGCGGTGTTCGCCGGCGCGTCGGAGAGCGCGGAGCCGAGCAGCCAGAGCCCGACCGCGGTCAGCATCACGCCGCCGATAACGGAGACGAGCCGCTCGCCGCGGCGCGCGCCGAGCACGATCAGCAGCGCCCCTTCGAGCGCGAACGCGTCGGCCAATGTCGTGCGGTGGATCAGCGCCGGAAGCGCGAGCGTCGCCGAGGCGAGCCCCAGATACCCGTACGCGATGACCATCGCGCGCGGCACCGGCGCGAAGCGCGCGGCGGCGACGAAGACCGCGGCCAGCACGAGATACGCGATCCCGAGCGCCGTCTGCCGGCCGGCGAAGATCCACGCGAGCATCGCGGCGAACGCGAACGCGTCGACCGCCAGCATCACGTTGAGCGCGGGCAGCGCCTTCGCATCGCGCACCGAGCCGATCGCGAACGCGATCGCGAACACCGCGCAGATCGCGCCGCTCGCGACGCACGCCGCGGCGACGGACCACCCGGCCGCCGGACCGAACGCGTTCAGGTACAGCATCGAGGCGACGAACGCCGCGAGCCCGACGTAGCGGAAGCGCGCGCGCAGGCTCAGCGCCGAGAACGCGATCGCGAGCACGAAGACGTAGATCGCGAGCGAGAGGCGGTCCGGCGTCGGCGTGCTGAGCAGCAGCGGCGTGATCACGCCGCCGAGCAGACCCAACAGCGCGATCCGCTGCGAGCGGCGCGCGAGCGAGCCGGCGGCGAGCACCGCGGTGACCGCGACCATCGCGGCGAACGCCGCCGCGCGCGGCACGTGCAGCTCCGGGAACACCGCGACCGACGCCCACAGCGAGAGGTAGAGGATCCCCGCGCCCAGCACGACCAGCCCTTCGGCGATCGCGACGCTGTCGCCGCGGTGCCGCCGCAGCCCTTCGCCGACCAGCGCCGCGCCCGCGACGAGCCCGAGCAGGATGCGCTCGACCGGCCCGATCCAGCCGTTGGTGAAGGCGAGGTTCAGGAAGAACGCCGTCCCGAGCAGCACGAGGAAGACTCCCGCGATCTGCAGCCCGCGCCCCGCGAAGACGTTCTCGAGCGTCACCCCGGGCCGCGACGCGGCGGGCACTGCCGCCGCGCGCGGGGCCCGCGGCGGCGCGACGACGGCGGGTCGCCACGGCACCTCGGCCTGCGGCGGCGCCGGTGCGGGCGCGCCGCCGAGCCGCGTCAGCTCCGCGCGCAGGGCGCCGGCTTCGCGTTCGAGCCGGCGCAGGCGGTCGTCGAGCGCCGCATACTGCTCGGGTTCCATGCTGGTCGTCCTCCTCGCCGAAAGCGTGACGATGTCGCGCGTAGCGTAGCACCGCGGCCGATCCGATCCGTCCGTAGTTCTACCGAGAGCGCCGAAGCGCTCCTCGCCGTGCCGTTCGGCTACGACGAGCAGAAGCTCGGATCGAACGGCGGCGGCGAGGCCGCCTCGCTCGCGGCCGCTCGCGGCGCGGCGAGGACGGGAGGCAGCAGCGAGGGTCCGCTGAGCCGCGCGAGGTCGCGGCGGTCGATCCGCCAGCCCGAAGAGGCCGCATCGCGCGTGAGCGCGATCGTTCCGCCGTACGTCGTGACGGCCGGCGAGTCGCGCCACGTCGCGACGATGCAGACGGCGACGGCGTTCGTCCCGGGCACCTCCGCGCTCTTCGTGACGATCATCCGTTGCGCGACCGCGTACCGCTCCGCGAAGCTCGCCGGCGTCTCGCCGCGCTGGAACTCCGCCGAGAGCCGGCCGTACGCGCGGGGATAGCGTCCCGCGCTCACGTCGTCGTAGAAACCGCGTACGACGTTCGCTTTCGAGACGGCCGCAACCGGACGAGCCGGCGTCTCGGCACGGCGCTGCGCGAGGCGCGGCGCGAGCGCGAACGCCGCGAGCACCGCCGTCGCCGTCAGCGCGAGCGCGAGCAGCCGCCGCCCTCCGGGCGCCGTCCCCGCCGCCACGAGCGTCATCGGCCACAGCGCCGCTTCGGCGGCCGCGACGGCGGCGAGCGCGGGCGGGTGCGCCGGCGTGCCGGTGGCGGCGATCGCGCCGAGATCGGCGCCGAGCCCGATCAGCACGCCGAACGCCGTGCCGGCCGCGTTCACGACGCACGCGAGGACGCCGCTCCGCCCGCCGCACGCCGCGAGCGTCAGCGCGACCCCGGCGACGAACGACTCGGCGAGCCCGAACGCCGCCCAGTCCGGCGCGGCGTGCGTCCCCGCCAGGCGATCGTGCGCGAGCAGCACCACCAGCGCGGCGGGGAGCGCCGCCGCCGGTATCGCGCAGCACCACGGTACCGCCGCGCGCGCGAACGCCGCGCTCGGAACGCCGGTCGCGGCGAATGCGACGGCCCCGGCCGCGAGCGCGGCGTCGGCGTATGCGAACGCGGCCGGGAGCGAGCCGGCGAACAGCGTCTCGCCGGCTTTCACGACGAGCCACACCACGAAGGCGCCGCGCACCGCGCGCCCGCCCGCGCGCAAACGCTCGGTGGAGAACAGCGCCTCGGGCGCGCGCAGCGAGACGATCATGCGGGCGCGACCAGCCGGTAGAGGGTGCGGTCGCCTTCGTTCAGCACGGTGAGCGTCTTGCCGGCGACGCGCAGCGGTCCGCCGAAGCCGAGCATCAGCGGCATCGCCAAGCTGCCGCGCACGGCGTAGACGCCGCGATGCGTGGCGAAGTAGAGCGTTTCGGCGTTCGGCATCGCGAGCCCGACGATGAGCTGGTCGCGCTCGGGCAGGTGGAGGACGAGCTGCGGCTCCTCGCTCCCGGCTTGCGCGTACAGGTCCGGGCCGATCGAGAAGACGTGGTGAGCCGCCGTTCCGGCGACCGCGTCGACCGGCGCCGGCAGCGCGGCCAGCGCGCGCACCGTCCCGCTCGCGTCCATCGCGCCGAGCGTGTACGGCGGCTGGTCGCGGAGGAAGAAGAGATCGGCGCCGTCGTCGCCGGCGCGCAGCCGCGCCGCCTCGAACGGCACCGGCCCGACGGTCTTCACCCCGCTCGCGTCGAGATAGCCGAGTTCGCCCGACGCCGTGATCAGGTCGAGCTCGCCGGCCGCGAACGCGAACGACTTCACCGCTTCGCTCAGCGCCGCGCCGTCGGCGAGATCGCGGACCGTCGCGCCGGTGCGCACCGCGACGTGTCCCTCGCCGTCGACGTCGAACTCGTCGGCGGCGATCGGGCGCAAGCGCTCGACGCGGTACCCGTGCGGCGCGGTCACGCCGGCCGCGGCCGTCGTCACGTTCGGCACCGCGGCCGCGCGGGCGACGGCGCTCGGCACCGCGACGGGGCGCCGCG
>DATHLL010000509.1:0-2264 GCA_035488195.1 Candidatus Elarobacter sp.
ATCGGGTGATCGTCGCCCACGAGGCGGTGCAGGTCGGCGGCGTCGGCGCCGAGATCGCCTCGTTCATCGGAGAGCACTGCTTCGACGAGCTCGACGCTCCCGTGGTACGCCTCGGCGCCGCGCACGTGCCGGTCCCCTTCGCCCCGGTGCTGCAGGAGGCGATGTACCCGAAGGCGCCGATGATCGCCGACGCCGCACGCCGCCTCGTGCGGCGGGAGCTCTGATGGATTCGACAAGTCGAATCCCCACGCCGGCTTCGCCGACGGGTTCAAACGGAATGGTTCATGCCGGTTGAGGTTGTGATGCCGAAGCTCGGCCTGACGATGGCGAGCGGGACGATCGCGCGCTGGATCAAGCGTCCCGGCGAAGCGGTGCGCGAAGGCGAGCCGCTGGTCGAGGTCGCGACCGACAAGATCGCCTACGAAGTGGAATCCCCCGCGACCGGAACGCTCTCGCGCGCGCTCGGCGCCGACGGCGACGAGTTCGCCTGCGGCGACGTGATCGGCACGATCGCCCTCGCCGGCGAGATGGACACGCCGGTCGTCCCTGTGGGCACCGACGACGAGCGCGGTACGAGCACGGCGCCCGACGCGGACATCGGCGATGGTGCGGCGCGCGTCGTCGAAGCGCCGCGCATTTCCGGCGCGGGGAACGGCGTCGCGCCGACGGTCGCTTCGAGCACGCAACCGCCGGTGCCGGGCGAATCGTCGTCGGCGCGATCATCGGAAGCCGCTGCGTCGAACGGCGGACGCGTGATCGCCTCGCCCGCGGCGCGGCGGCTCGCCCGCGAGCGCGGGATATCGCTGCACGGCGTGCGCGGCACGGGGCCGCGCGGGCGCATCACGATGTCGGACGTGATCACCCTTCGACAGGCTCAGGGTGACACCGTGGCAGGGCGCGACACGGTCGCACCGGACCGCGAAGCACGGTTCGCGAGCGACGATGTCACCCTGAGCTTGTCGAAGGGTGATCTCCCGCCGCGGTTGCCCGCGTCGCGTCGTGCGATCTACCGCAAGATGACCGAGGTCGGGCGCTTGCCGCTCGCGCAGGTCGAGACGGGCGCGCGCGTCGACGCGGTGAAAGCCCTGGTCGACCGGCGCCGCGACTTCGGCTGGACCGCGTTCGCGGTGTACGCGGTCGCGCGATTGCTGCGCGAGCACACCGACCTGCGCACCGACGCGACGACCGGCGCGCTGTTCGCGCGGATCGACGTCGGCGTCGCCGCCGACACGCCGCACGGCCTCATCGTCCCGGTCGTGCGCGACGCCGACACGCGTTCGCTCGCCGAGATCCAGCGCGAGATCGTCCGCCTCGCGGCGCTCGCGCGCGACGGCGCGCTGACGCCGGACGACGTCGGCGGCGCGTGCTTCTCGATCTCGAACGTCGGCCCGCAAAAGATCGAGCGCGTCGCGCCGCTCCCCGACCCGCCGCAGACCGCGATCCTCGGCATCGGCGCCGCGACGCAGCGCCCGGCCGTCATCGACGGCGCACTGGTCTCCGCGTGGATGCTCACCTGCGTCGTCTCGTTCGACCACCGCTTCGTCGACGGAGCACCCGCCGCACGTTTCCTCGCCGCGTTCGCCGCGGCATGCGCAGATCCAGGAGTGTTGCTATGAGCCAATGTCATCCTGAGCCTGTCGAAGGATGCGCCGCAAGGCAGCACGGTGCCGTCGGCTCATCCTTCGACGAGCTCAGGATGACGTTCGGACCGGCGGAGTACCGTTAGCATGGAATGGTTCGGGGAGCACCAGCCGACGGCGATCGTCACCGGCGGGGCGAGCGGGATCGGGCGCGCGGTGTGCGAGCTGTTGTGCAAGGAAGGGTATCGCGTCGCCGTGGCGGACCGCGACAAAGAGCGCGCCGATGAGGTCGCGCACCACATCGACGGGCACGCGTTCCAGGTCGACGTCGCCGACGAAGCGTCCGTGATCGCGATGTTCGACGCGGCGCTCGACGCACTCGGCGGGACGCTCGACGCGCTCGCGACGCCGGCCGGGATCGCCGACACGACGCCGTTCATGGAGCTCTCCGCCGAGACGTTCCGCCGCGTGAGCGACGTCAACGTGATCGGGACGTTCCTGTGCGTGCGCGAGGCGGCGAAGCGGATGCGCGCCGGCGGGCGCATCTGCACCGTCGCGAGCGTCGCGGGGAAGCGCGGCGGCGGGCTCTCCGGAACGGCGGCCTACGCCGCCAGCAAGGGCGGCGTCCTCGCGCTGAGCCGCAGCGCGGCGCGCGCGCTCGCGCCGCACGGGATCACCGTGAAC
>DATHLL010000510.1:0-4857 GCA_035488195.1 Candidatus Elarobacter sp.
ACGTCAGTCATGGGGAAGGTGGGACTCGAACCCACATGAGCTCTCACTCGGTCGCTTTTGAGGCGACTGCGTATACCGTTTCGCCACTTCCCCGTCTTCGCTCGCCGGGGCTGGGTTCGCGGCGGCCCAGGCCCGCTCCGCTCGGACGAACGCCTCGGCGCCGGCGCGGCCGGAGGCGGGAGACGAAGCGAAGGTCAGGCGCCGCCACCCGCCCGGCGCGAAGACGATCCGCAGCGTCCCGTTGCTCCGCGCGGGCGTCCAGGTCGCGGACTCGACGTCCTCCGGCCGCCACGCCACCGAGAAGAGGCGGAGCCCGTACCGTCGCGGCGTGCCCGGGAACCAGAACGTCGCGGCCCGGGTGAACGCGACGCCGCCGGCGCGCGGATCCAGCGTCGCCGGCCGGTCCGAGCGGTAGCGGCCGGCGCCGTCGTCGAGCGTCGTGCCGCGCTCGGAGATCGCCGAGGACGAGACGAGCCGCTGCGCGGGCGCATCGCCGTGCGGCGTCAGCCGCAGATCGGCGACCAGCCGGTCCGCGGCGCCGATCGCGAGCACGCGCTCGAACCGCGCCCCGTTCGGAACGACGTCGGGCGCGTCGTACGCGAGATAAACGCCTGCCGCGTCGCCGGCCGTCGCACCGGAGCGCGTCGCGCCGGTGAAGGTGCAGGCGGTGTAGGGGCGGTTGAACGTGCCCGCCGGATAGGTGTGCGTGTACTTCGCGATCCGGTCGGTCGGCGACGGCGGCGGCTGCACGAGCACGTCGTCACGAAGCGCGCCGGTGGCGTCGAAGGCGTTCTCCGACTGCCGGTCGACCTCGGCGGTCCACAGCCGCGGTCCGAACGACACGACGCGCGCGCCGCCGTTCGGCACCACGACGGCGCGGACCCGAGCGTTCTCGAGGACGATCGCCGGCATGCCGTCTATGAAAACGTCGCGCACCCGCGCGCGCGCTCCTTCACCGGCGCGCGGCGGCGTCAACGCGTGGGGCGACCAGAGCGCCGTGCGCGGCGCGAGACGGACGAAGTCGATCGGCAGCGGGTGCCGCGCATAGTCGACGACCGTCAAGGTCTCGAGCGTCCACGGTCGCTGCCCCGGCGCCGCGGTTTGCGCGCCGGCGAGGGCGAACCGGCGCGTGGTACCGCCGAGCAGCGCGACGATCTCGCAGCGCGGCACCGCCGGATGCGCGGCTCGCACGGCGCGCGCGGGAGGCGAACCGGCCTCGCGCGGAAACGGCGCCGCCGGGCGCGGATAGCCCGCGATGAACACCGGGCGGCCGCGCTCGTCGCGACCGTCGAACGCGCACGTCGTCGAGAGCGCGTCGTTCGCACCGTGGCGGGGTTCCACGAAGCCCAGCGCGAGGTTCGCGACGACGATCCGCACGTCGCGCGGCGGCAGCACGAACGGCCGCAGCGCGCGGAACGCCGAGCCGAAGCGCCGCGGGTCGACCGCGAGCGGTTGCGCGCTCCAGTTCTCGACCACCGCGAAGCTGCCGTGCGGGCCCGCGAGCAGCGTCGCGTGCGGCGTGCGCGCGACATCGCGCGCGTCGTCGACCGAGCCGATCACGCGCACGTGCAGCCGCCGCGCGCGGCGGACCAGCGCGGCCAGCGTTCCGGGCGGCGCGACGAGATACCTGAACCTGCGCAGCCGCGCGTCGTCGACGGCGAGCGGATCGATCGCGTCGCAGCCGGTGCCGCGCGCGCGGCACGCCGCGAGCTGCAGCTTCAGCGCGGCGGCCGCGGCGAACGCGTTCCTGCGCCCGTCGTACGGGAGCGCGATCGCGGCGAGCCGGTGCGCCTCTTCGAGCGCCGGCCCGTAGAGCGCCAGCGCGCCGAAGAGGCGGCGCGTCGTGTACAGACGATCGAGCGTGTCGTTCGCGACCGGCCGCTCGGGCGGACCGTACCTGTCCAGCGCGAACGCCGCGTCCCAGCGGTAGAGCGCGTTCGAGAACGGCGCCTCCCAGCCGAACGGCGCGAGCGTGTCGTGGAGCGGGAAGTCGATCAGCCCTTTCAGCCCGAGACCCGCGAGCTCGCCGAGCGCGAGCGCGGTGTTGGTCGGATCGGCCGGGCGCGGCAACGGATCCTCGGGACCGGCGAGCCAACCCGCCTGGAACTCGCTGTACGCGAGCGGGACGCCGCGCTGAGTGCGCAGCGTCGCGGTCGCGAACGCGAGCTCTGCACGATCGTGCTCGCCGATCGCGTAGGCGTCGCTCTGATACCAGTTTCCCATCGCCCACACCGGCGACGATGACGGAACCTTCATCTCGAAGGTGTTGATGAACACCGGCGTGCGCGCGCCGACGATCTCGCGCACGCCGCGCTCGAGCCAGCCGAGATACGCGCGCAGGTGCGGCGCCGGATACGTGTCGTTGTCGAGATACGCGCCTTGGTCGTCGTCGAGCTGCACCGCGACGACGCGGTCGGCGACCGGCCGGAACTCCGCGAGCGCGTGGCGCAGCCAGCGCGCGGCGTAGTAGCGGTGCGCCGCGTTGCGCATCCACTCGGATGCGGCGGCGTCCGAGTGCGCGTTCTGCAACGTCGCGGTCGCGGGATACCGGCCTTCGAGGACGTCGTGCAGCGGCATCCCGTACTCCGCGCGCCGCAGCAGCCACGCCGGATACCCGCCGTTCCGCCATTCGTTGCGGATCACCGGGCCGGGCCGCACGACGAACCGGAACCCGAGCTCCTTGCCGAGCCGCAGCACCTCACGCAGGTCGCGGCGCGGGCTCGTCCGGCCGGTGAAGTCGAAGTCGCCGTCGGCGAGCTCGTGCCAGTTCCAGGGCACGTACAGATCCAGCGTGTTGGCGCCGAGCGCGCGCATCCCGATCATCGCGTCGCGCCAGCGCGAGCGCGGCATGCGCTCGTAGAAGAACGCTCCACCGAGGAAGAAGAAGGGCTTTCCGTCGACCGTCAGCATCGGCTCGCCGCCGGAGTCGCGGACGATCGCCGCGTGCCCGAACGACGGTACCGCCGCCGCGGACGCGACCGGCGGCGCGGCACACGTCAGAGCGAGCAATCCGGCGATCGTCGTCGCGGCGAACGGCCAGATCCCGCCGAGCCGCGCGCGAACGAGGAACACGATCGCGCCTGCGGCGAGCGTCGCCAGGCCGAACGCGATCGCGATCGCGCCCGTCGACCAGAACAGGAACAGCCAGCCGGCCAGCGCGACCAGCGGCGGGAGCGGATAGAGCGGGACGTGGAACGGCGCGTCCGGCGCGGTGCGGCGCGCGAGGGCGAGCGCGACGATCTGCCCCGCGCCCTGCACGAGGACGATCCCCGCGGTGAGCGCGTTGATGACGAGATCGAGCGAGAGCAGCGAGGCGGGGAGCGCGAGCAGCCCGATCGTCACCAGCGAGACCGCCGGAAAGCGTCCGCTGCGGTGGAGCCGCGCGAACTGCGGGAGGAAGTCGCCCTCGAGCGCGGCGGCGTAGGGGATACGCGAGGCGCCGAGCAGCAGACCGTAGGTCGAGGCGAACGCGGTGAGCATCACCGTGAGCGTCACCGCGACGGCGAACGGCACGCCGAACGCGCGCTGCGCGACCAGCGAGGCGATCGCGTTCGACGCCATGATCTCCTTCGGCGCGACGGCCGCCGCGACGCCGAGGTTCAGCAGCACGTACGCCGCGCCGACGAACAGCACGGAGAGCACGACCGCGCGCGGGATCGTGCGCGACGGCGCGATCACCTCGTCGCCGAGCGCGCAGACGTCGCCGTAGCCGCTGTAGTCGTAGAGCGTGTTCACGAGCGCGCCGCCGAGCGCGACGGCGCCCACCCCGAACGTCAGCGTCGAAGAGACGGTGTGCGCGATCGGCGCGTACGGATGCGTCAGCCCCGCGAACGCGACAGCGAGCAGCGTCGCGAGCGCGATCGCGCCGAGCACCAGCGCGGTGCGCGCGACCTGCGGGATCGTCCGGTACAGCGAGAGCAGCACCACCACGCCGGTCGCCGCGGCGAGCAGATGCGTCGGCACGGGGCCGCCGAGCGCCGGCACGAGATACGCCGCGTACTGCGCGAACCCGATGTACCCCGACGCGAGGATGAGCGGCGCCCAGAACAGGAACTGCCAGACGAACAGGAACGCGACGAACCGCCCCGGCCCGCGCGGCCCGAACGCCTCGCGCAGGTACGTGTAGGTCCCGCCGCTGCGCGGGTAGCGCGCGGCGAGCTCGGCCCACACGAGGCCGTCGCAGAGCGCGATCAGCGCGCCGAGCACCCAGGCGATCGCCGAGACCGAGCCGTGCAGCGCCGTCACCACGAGCGGCAGCGTGATGAAGGGCCCGGCTCCGACCATCGTCGCGACGTTGATCGCGACGGCCGAACGCAGGCCCACGCCTCGGATCATACGAACGCCCTTCGCCGTCACCGTGAACGACCTCTCGCGACTCCAAGGCCTGCGCGGCGCGCTGCACCTCGACTTCGTCGACAGCCCCGCGCTGCGCGACAACGCGCTCGGCGATCCCTCGGTCCGCCCGCTCGCCGTCTACACGCCGCCCGGCTACGACGCCGAAGGCTCGCGCCGGTATCCCGTGCTGTACGTCCTGCACGGCTACACCGGCAACACCGGCGCGTTGATCGCGACGCGCGCGTGGGAGACGAACGTCGTCCAATGGATCGACCGGCTCGTCGCCGCGGACCGCATGCCGCCCGCGATCCTCGCGATCGTCGACGGCTTCACGCGGCTGGGCGGCTCGCAGTACGTCGACTCCGTGCACAACGGCGACTACGCCACCTACACCGTGCGCGACGCGATCGGTCACGTCGACGCGAACTACCGCACGATCGCGAGCGAAGGCGGGCGCGCGGTGCTGGGCAAGTCGTCGGGCGGGTTCGGCGCGCTGCACCTGTGCCTCGAGCACCCGGGGAC
>DATHLL010000511.1:0-5932 GCA_035488195.1 Candidatus Elarobacter sp.
CTGGTCACCGACGTGCAGGGCGGCGACCCGACGAAGTACGCCGACCAGATCTACGACCTGCTGCGCAACACGCCGGGGACGGCGAACGTCTACAGCGCCGTCTCCTCGCTGCAGCCGCAGGTCGAGCTGACGTTCGACCGCGAGAAGGCGCGCGCGCTCGACGTGAGCCTCGGGACCGCGACGACGGCGGCGCGCGCGGCGTTCGGCGGCGCGATCGCGACGCAGTTCGAGACCGCCGACGGGCTCGAGCAGGTGCAGGTGATCTACCCGCGCGAGAACCAGACGAGCCTGGCCGAAGTCGCGAACATCCCGATCCGCGCGGCGAACGGGAACATCGTGCACCTCGGCGACTTCAGCGCGATGCAGTGGTCGCCCGCGCCGCCGCTGATCACCCGCGTCGATCGCAACACCGTCGTCGACATCAGCGCGAACGTCGCGCCCGGCAACACGCTCTCGAACGTGCAGAAGGCGTTCCAGCAGCGGCTCAAGAGCATCACGCTGCCGGAGAACATCGTCGTGCGGCCGCGCCCGCTCGGGCAGCAGGACCTGATGGGCCAGACGCTCGCGGGGCTCGGCGGCTCGCTGATCCTCTCGATCGTGCTGGTGTTCTTGCTGATGGTGGCGCTGTACAACAGCTACCGCTCGCCGCTGATCATCCTGTTTTCGGTCCCGGTCGCGGCGGTCGGCGCGCTCGGCGCGCTCGCGCTCACGCGCGAGACGCTGAACCTGTTCTCGCTGATCGGGACGATCCTGCTGGTCGGGATCGTGACGAAGAACGGGATCCTGCTCGTCGACTACGCGAACACGCTGCGCGAGCGCGGGAAGAACAAGCTCGAGGCGATCCAGGAGAGCGCGTTCACGCGCTTCCGCCCGATCATCATGACCAGCATCTCGGTCGTCGCCGGCAACTTCCCGCTCGCGCTCGCGCTCGAGCCGGGTTCCAGCGTGCGCTCGAGCCTGGGCGTCGTCGTGATCGGCGGGATCCTTAGCTCGCTGATCCTCACGCTCGTGCTGGTGCCGATCATGTACATGATCCTGGCGCCCGAGCACTTCCACGCGACGCACAAGCTGGAGGACGACGACGGCGGCGCGGATGCGGGGGCCGCGCACGGCAACGGAAAACCGCACGGCATGGAGACGCCGCCGGAGCCGGTCCCGTCGACCGCCTAGGGCAGCGAGTAAGCTCGCTCGCCGCCACGCCGATCAAGCATGTATGAGCGTCTCGTCGGTGGGGAGCACCTCGCTCCCCGACCCGGCTTTCTACGGCTACACGCCAAGCGTGCCGACCGGTCTCGCGTACGGCGACGCCCCCGCGCCCGGTTCATCGAGCACCGGCACGGCGAGCTCGTCGTCCGCGACGGGATCGTCGTCCGGGACGGCGACATCTTCGTCGTCCGGCTCGGCGGCGTCGACCGCGGCCGTCTCGCCGTATGTCGCCGAGTACGCGACGCTGCAGCAGCAGGACGCGGCGGAGCTGCTCCAGGTCTCGCTCGGAACGCCGGCCGCCGCGCAGAGCAACGTCGCGAGCGTGCTCGCGCAAGCCGCCGCGCTCCAGTCGCAGCAGATCGCGGCGCAGCAGCAAGCCGCCGCGGCGGCGGCGCAAACGGACAGCGCGGCGAGCGCGCCCGATCCGCTCGGCGCGATCCCGAGCTTCGAGAGCATCGTCGGCCAAAGCGACCAGAACGCGGCCTCTGCGATGAACGGTACCGGCACCGGCTCGAACGTCGACACGCTCGCCTGAGATTTCCCGCGCTGTGGCGGTGACCGCCGCGCGGCCCGGCGCCGCCGCGCCCGCCGTTCCGGCCGCGCCCTCGCGCGGGCGCGGCGAGATGCTGATCGCGATCACGGTCATGCTCGGGATGATCATGGCGATCATCGACGCCACGATCGTGAACGTCGCGCTGGCGAACATCGCGGGGAACCTCGGCGCGTCGCTCGACGACGTCGCGTGGGTGGCGACCGGCTACATCCTGGCGAGCATCATCACGATGCCGCTGAACGGCTGGCTGACCGCGTACTTCGGGCGCAAGACGTACTACGCGGGCTGCATCGCGATCTTCACCGTCGCTTCGGTGCTGTGCGGGACGGCGACCAATGTGTGGCAGCTCGTGGTGTACCGAATTTTGCAAGGGTTCGGCGGCGGCGCGCTGCAGCCGACCGCGCAGGCGATCCTCTTCGAGACGTTCCCGCCGAACCGGCGCGGCGGCGCGATGGCGTTCTTCGGGATCGGCGTAATGGCGGGACCGGCGCTCGGGCCGATCATCGGCGGCTACATCGTCGACAACGCGACCTGGCCGCTGATCTTCTTCATCAACCTGCCGATCGGGATCGCGGCGTTCCTGATGACGCTGGCGTACGTCCCCGACCCGCACTATCTGGAGAAGCCGAAGACCGGGCTCGACGTGTTCGGGCTGATGCTGCTCGCCGCCGGGCTCGGCTCGCTGCAGTACGTGCTCGAGCGCGGGCAGCACGACGACTGGTGGTCGTCGGGGACGATCGTCGCGCTGACGTGCGTCTCGGCGATCACGCTGCCGTGGTTCCTGGTGCGGATGCTGCGCGGCGCGCACCCGCTGGTCGACCTGCGCGCGTTCCGCATCCGCGGCTTCTGGGTGGGGAACGTGCTGCTGTGCGTCGTCGGGTTCGGGCTGTTCGGGACCGCGCTGATCATGCCGCTGTTCTTCCAGACGATCATGGGGATGACGGCGTACGACACCGGCCTCGCGCTGCTGCCGGGCGCGCTCGCGACCGCGGTCGCGATGCCGGTCGTCCCGCGCCTGATGCGGAAGATCGACACGCGCTGGCTGATCACCGCCGGCGCGCTGCTGTTCGCGTGGTCGTGCTGGGCGCTCGGCGGCCTCACCGCCGACGCCGGCTACTGGGACGTCTTCTGGCCGCGGCTGGTGCAGGGCGCGGGACTCGGCCTGCTGTTCGTCCCGGTCACGACGGTGATGCTGGCCGAGGTGCCGCGCCACGAGCTCGCGAGCGCGACCGGCGTCTCGATGCTGGTGCGCCAGCTCGGCGGCAGCCTCGGCATCGCGATCCTCACCACGCTGCTCGCTCGCGAGACCGCGATCGCTTGGACCGCGCTCGCGTCGGGCGTGACGCACGCGTACGGCCAATCGCCCGGAACGCTCACGAACTTGGTCGCGCTCAACTCGACGGTGATCGCGTACGACTACCTGTTCCGGATCTCGGCATTCGTCTTCGTCGCCAGCGTCCCGCTGATCTGGATGTTCAAGCGCTACAACCCGGCCACCGGCACGACCGCCCCGCCCGCGCCGGTCGCGGAGTGACGCTGATCCGAGGGGATCGTGTCCCGCGGACGAACCACGCGGGATGCCGGTCCACCGTCAGACGGTCGATCTTTCGGCGTATCCCGATCTGGTCGTCATCTACCTCGGGATGCGCGTCAACGCGCTGACCGGACTGCGCACGCTGATCGGCATCGGTCCGCAGATCGAGCGCTCGCACAAGGCGATGCCGGACGGCCTGCTGCTGCACGAAAACTTCGTGATCTCGCTGTTCCCTCCGCACGTCGGGATGCGGCAGTACTGGCGCGACTTCGCCTCGCTCGAAGCATGGTCGCGCTCGGATCCGCACCGCACCTGGTGGAGCGATTTTCTACGGTCCTCGGGCGGCACCGGTTTCTGGCACGAGACCTACCGTATGAAAGGCGGCATCGAAGCGATCTACGACGACGTTACCACGCCGGTCGGGATGATGCGGTTCGCGCCGCTAACCGAAGCGCGCGGCTCGATGTTCTCGGCCCGCCGCCGTCTCGCCGCGCGCGGCGCGACCGGGATCGCCGCCACCGACGAGCCGCCGGCCGTCGTCGCCGAATCGACGGGCCAATAGCGAAATACGCGCCGAAATCGACGCGTTCTTCCGTACGGTGGTGGAGCTGCCGGGGAGCCGCCCCCCGGGTCCGAAAAGCCGGACCGCCGCTTTCTCCAGGCTCAGCACCGATTTTGTCTTGAGCGCGTCAGCTTCTCGGTACAGGAATCAGCCGCGCCGCATCTCCGGTTGAGTTTCAGGCGCCTCTCGGAGAGGCCTCAGCGCCCTAGCCGGACTTGATGACCGCCAGCGGGATGGATCCGGCTACCTCCCGCGGACGGTGACTGCTAACTTAGGTTAGGCAGCCAGAGCGTATTCGTTGTTCGCGTGTATAACGCTTGTGATCGTTTTAGGAGGGCTCACAACTCCGCCTGCTTACGTCGACCACGGATCTTCCCGTCGAGACTACTCAGCCCCGCGAGCGAGTCCATGAGGACCTGCGCTCTCTTATAACACGGCGCGGGCCTCCAGGGTTCCTTCAGACACGGGTGAGACGACCGTGCCGGCCACAGCCGAGCGCTCCGCGGGGCGCGGGTCTCTTACCGGGCCCGCGGCGGTCCGTCGCGCCGGATCAGCGCGGCGAGTTCGCGTTTGATCCGCGTCACCAGCGCGGTCCCGCCGTAGATCAGGCCGGTGTAGAGCTGCACCGCGGTCGCGCCCGCGCGGAGCTTCTCGTACGCATCAGCGCCGCTCGCGATCCCGCCGACGCCGATCAGCGGAATCTCACCTGACGTCAGGTCGCGAACGCGCGCCAGCATCGCCGTGGACGGTGCGCGCAGCGGCGTCCCGGAGAGACCTCCCGATTCGTTCGCATGCGGGCTGCGCAGACCGCCGCGCCATCCCCGCGTGGTGTTCGCGACGATGATACCGTCGATGCGCCTGACGAACAGCGTCTTCACGAGCCGCTGCAGCAGCCCGTCCTCGACGTCCGGCGACAGCTTGGCGACGAGCGCCGGCCGGCGCGCCGGCCACTCGACGCCGGCGAGACGCGCGAGCAGATCCGCCAGCCGTCCGGGATCGAGAAAGACCTGCCCGTTCGCGGTGTTCGGGCACGATACGTCGAGCGTGAGATAATCGGCATACGGCGCGAACCGCCGCGCGAGCGCGACGAAATCCTCGGCGGGATCGCTGCTGTCGGCGTTCGACGCGAGGTTGATCCCGAGCGCGATCCCGTCCGGACGGCCTTTCCTGCGCAGCCTCGCTTCCATCGCAGCGGCGCCTTCGTTCGGAAAGCCCATGCGGTTGATCACCGCGCCGTCTTCCGGCAGGCGGAACACGCGCGGCCGCGGGTTGCCTCGCTGCGGCAGCGGCGTGACGCCGCCGACCTCGACGAAGCCGAATCCGTGCGCGCCCATGCGGTCATAGACGCGCGCGTTCTTGTCGAATCCCGCCGCGAGGCCGATCGGATTGCGAAGATGCCGCCCGAACAGCGTCGTCGCGAGCACCGGATCGTCGTCGCGCCGCTGTCCCGGGACGAGATTCGCCTCCAGCGCGCGCAACGTCAGCTCGTGCGCCGTTTCCGGATCGAGACGGTGCAGGATCGGCTTCGCGATCCGGTACGGGTCGAACACCGTTCTCACCGAACGCCGACCGGCGCGAAATAGCTCGACGAGTCGGTGACCGGGCCGCCGAGCCGCATCCCGACCGCGCTCGGCCGCCCCGCGACCACGAAGCACGTCACCAGCTCCTCGCCGTCGATCTCAAGGCCGTCCGCGCGGCGCACGCGCCGCCGCGGCGCGCGTACGTAACGCTGGAACACCGCCGGCTGCTCGCCGTACGCGCGCGGCGCGCGCTCGCCGCGCGCGACCTCCTCACCGCCGGCGTCGAGGATCGCGACGCCGATTCCCTCGCGCCCGAGCACCGGCTTGCGGACGTAACGCTCGCCGTCGTCGGGCCGGTCGAGATACGTCGGCAAGAACGAGCGCGCGATCGCCGCGCGCCGGCGCTCGTCGAAGAGCTCGCCGCGCTCGTACAGCCCCCAGATCAGCGCCTGCGTCGCCTTCGACTGCAGCGAGAGCGCCGAGGGCGGGTTCAGCAGCCGGCACGCGCCGCGCAGCACCGCGTCGAAGAGCAGCTTCCCGTCCCGATCGGCCGCGAA
>DATHLL010000512.1:0-3229 GCA_035488195.1 Candidatus Elarobacter sp.
GAAACCAGCATCGTGCCTCCTCGATAAGAGCAGTCGTGCAACCCGGTAACCCGAGCATTCGCATCGGAAGGCGCAGCTCCCGCTTGCGACCTCATCGCCGCGGCGGCACCTGCGCCAACCTCCACGACGCCCACTTCGCGCGCTGACCGTAGCTTTCGGTCAGAGCGCGTCGATTCACGCTCGCGCCGAGGCGAGCAGATAGCCCGCGCGTTCGCCTTGCGCCAGCGCTTGGGTGAGTTGCAGCCATTTCTCCGAGTCCGCGCCGCTCCGTGCGCGCGGTTCGAGGAACGCGAGGAGCTGCTCGATGTAGGCGTCCCAGCACGGCGCGGTCGCGTCGTGAACCTGCACGTTCGTGAACCCCGCGGCTTCGATCGACGCGCCGTAGGCACGCTGGTCGAGACCGAAGTTCGCGGGCGGGACCGCGCCGGAGCCGGCGCCGGGCCACGCTTCCGAGGCGACCAGAATGTCGGAGAGGACCAGCATACCGCCCGGCTTCAGCACGCGGCGCGCTTCGCGGAAGAAGCTCGCGCGCGGATCGAAATGGAACGCCGCTTCTACCGAGACGACGAGATCGAAGCTCGCGTCGGGAAAGTCGAGCCGCGCGGCGTTCATCCGGCGGAACGTCCGGTTGCCGTCGGCGTGCGCGTTGCAGTACGCGACCTGACGCTCCGAGATCCCGATCGAGGTGATCTTCGCTTTCGGCCAGCGCCGCGCGATCACGCGCGAGCTGCCGCCGAGCCCGCAGCCCGCTTCCAGGATCGTCGCCGGCTCGTAGGTGACCGGCGCCAAGACCCGTTGCACGAGGGCGGTCGCGGCGTCGCGCGGGCTCGCCGTGCGATCGTCCCACCAGCCCGTGTTGTAGAAATCGTCGTCGTAGAACGCCCGGATCGCCTCGTCGAAGAGGATCGCGTCGTAGCGCTCGGTGAGTGTCGTCATCGCGGTGAGTCCTTTTCGGGTCGGGTGGGAGTACGTCGAGTGAGCAGGGCGGGCAGCCGTTGCGGGCCGTGGAAGAGGCGCGAGCGCTTCGGCTCGACCGCATCGCGCAGCAGGAGCGGAACCTCGAAGCGCTCGCTGAGCAGCGAGAGCGCGAGCGCCGCCTGCGCGCGCGCGAACGGGGCGCCGATGCAGGCGAACTTGCCGGTCCCGAAGCTGACGTGGCGGTTCGGCCGCCGCGCGCGCTCGAAGCGGCCGGGTTCGGAGAACTGCTCGCCGTCCCGGTTCGCGAGCGGAAGACATGCGAGCACGGTCGTGCCGCGCTTCACCGGGCATTCGCCGCCGATGTCCTCGCGCGCGACCAGCGGAACGTAGTTCATCGGCCCCGCGATGCGCAGCAGCTCCTCGACCGTCGCGAAGACGCCCGGCGGATCGTCGGCCAGCGCGTCCCATGCGGCGGGCCGTTCCGCCAGCACCGCGACCGCGCTCGCGATGAAGTTCGAGATGTTCTCGTACGCGGCGGCGGCGAACTGCGCGGTCGAGACCGCGAAATCGCACGCGTCGAGCTCGTCGCCGCCGCGGTGCGCGCGGACGAGATCGCCGACCAGATGGTCGCCGTCCGGATCGGCGCCGACGATCGCTCCGATCATCGCCGTCCAGCGCTCCAGCAGGCTCGCGGCGGCCGGGCCGTCGGAGAACAGATCGGCGCACAGCGGGCCGACGATCTCCTCGAAGAGCGCGCGCCGCTCGGCGGGGATGCCGATCACCTCGCCGACGCAGCCGCGCACCAGCGGCACCGCGTACTGCGAGACCAGGTCGAACGGCTCGCCGTCGCGCGCGTGCGCGAGCAGCTCGCCGATCGTGCGCACGAAGCGCTCGCGGTGCCGCTCGAAGCCGCGCGCGGAGAGCCGCTGCGCGAGCGCCGCGCGCAGCGGCGAGCCCGCGTTCTCCATCCGCTCGAACCAGCGCTCCATCGCGTGCCGGTTACCGGCCGAGCTGCCGTCGGCGAGCCACCAGTGCGCGAATCGCGGATCTTGCAGCGCCGCGCTCACGTCGCGGTAGCTCGTCAGCATCAGGCCCGCGGCGGAGCGGCGGAACGCGTAGCTCGCCGGCGTCATCGCGTCCTCCGAATCACGTCCGGAACGGTGCCCAGGAGCGGGTTCCGCCGTCCCGAATGGAGCGGCACGGGTATGGAGCGCAATGTGGCGGGCCTCACGTTCATCGCCGGCTGGGGCGCCGCGGTCGCCGTCTTGCTCGCGCTCGATCCGGCGAACGGCACGCTCGCGCTCTCGACCGCCGGGTACGCGCTGCTGCTGTGGTTCCTGACCTGGCGCATCATACCGGCGGCGCCCGCGGAGCGCGCGGACGACGTGCTGCGCGCGAGCGGCCCGCCGGCGAAGCTGCGCGCGCGCATCGCGGTCGCGGCGCTCACGTTCGTGTGGCTGATGGTGCAGACGGTCGCCGCCGGCGGCGCGACCGGCGGCATCCGCGTCCCGCTGCTCACGCCGTTGTTCGAGACGCTCGGCTCGATCCGCACGCCGTTGCACGACAGCGCGATCCCGCCGTTCCATCTGCTCGCATGGGTGATCGTCCCGGGCGCGCTGCTCGTCGCTCTCGGCGCGAACGCGCGCCAGCTCGGGCTCACCCGGCCCGCCCGCGGCAGCGCGCTCGCGACGCTGGCGTGCTGCGTGGTCCCGCTCGGCATGCTGGCCTGGGCGATGGCGCACGGGCGGATGGGGCTCGTGCCGCTGTTCTGGCTGCTCGTGCACAACCTGCTCAGCAACGGCTTCAGCGAAGAGTTCGTGATGCGCGGCGTGATCTTCTCGCACGTCCGCGCGCTGCTCACCGACCGCTGGGCGCTGGTCGCGCAAGCATTCCTGTTCGCGCTGCCGCACCTCGGCGACACGCTCGTCGAGGAGCACTTCAACCTGTTGCTCGCGATCGCGAACGTGGTCGGGCTCAACGCGCCGATCGGGCTCGCGCTCGGGTTCATGGCGCTGCGCAGCCGCAGCCTGGTGATGCCGACGATCGTGCACGTCTCGCTCGACACGATGGCCCGGCTGGTCTGAGCGCTCACCGGCCGCGCTCCGCGAGCGCCGCCGCGTACGACCACATCAGCGTCGGGTGGTAGCACGCGTCCGGATCGTCCGGCGCGCCCGCGCCGGCGCGCTGCGGGACGCCGCCGGCCGCGGACTGCGCATCGGCCGCGCACGCGAGCGCGGTCGCGACGAACGCGTCGTCGCGCTCGCCGAGCAGCTCCGAGCACAGGACGAGCTCGGCGAGGAGATCGAGGTTG
>DATHLL010000513.1:0-2790 GCA_035488195.1 Candidatus Elarobacter sp.
AAGCGGCGGTGATCCCGACCGCGATGGGCGGCTTCTCGTCGATGAAGGCGATGTCGACGCGCAACGACGAGCCGGAGAAAGCGTCGCGCCCGTTCGACAAGGACCGCGACGGCTTCGTGCTCGGCGAGGGTGCCGGGATCATGATCTTCGAGGACCGCGAGCACGCGCTCGCGCGCGGCGCGAAGATCTACGCCGAGGTGCTCGGCTACGGCCAGTCGGCCGACGCGTTCCACATCGCGCAGCCGGACCCGGAGTCGCGCGGCGTGATCCTCGCGCTCGAGCGCGCGCTTGCGCGGAGCGGTGTGCGGCGCGAGCAGGTCGGCTACGTCAACGCGCACGGCACCTCGACGCCGCTCGGCGACGCGGCGGAGTCGCAGGCGATCGCGCGCGTCTTCGGCGAGCACGCGACGAGCGGCAAGCTCGCGGTCTCCTCGACGAAGTCGATGCACGGGCACCTGCTCGGCGCGGCCGGCGCGATCGAAGGGATCGCGACGGCGCTCGCGCTGCACCACGGAATCCTCCCGCCGACCATCAACTACGAGACGCCCGATCCGGAGTGCACGCTCGACTACGTCCCGAACGTCGCGCGCAAGGCCGACGTCGAGGTCGCGTTCTCGAACGGCTTCGGCTTCGGCGGCCACAACACGACGCTCGTGTTCGGCAAGCACGCGTAACCCATGGCCGGTGAGAAGCGGCGGGCGCGGATGCGCGCGCTGCTGAAAGCCGCGGGCGCACCGGATCTCGACGTCAGCCGCATCGAGGGCGCGTTCGTGCACGCGAGCGCGGGGCGCGAGCAGTCGCTCGCGTCGAACGAGCGGCTGGAGTTCTTCGGCGACGCGATCCTCGGCTTCGTCGCGTCGGCCTGGCTGATGAAGAAGTATCCCGACCTCACCGAAGGACAGCTCACGCGCCGCAAGGCGCACCTCGTGAGCGGCGCGGCGTGCGCGGAGACGGCGCGGCGGCTCGGCTTCCCGGAGCTGGTCGTGGTCGGCGAGGGGATGGGCCGCACCGGCGGGACCGAGAACGAGAGCGTCCTGGCCGACGCGTTCGAGGCGTTCCTCGCGGCACTCTACGAGGCGGCCGGCCTCGAACGGGTGACGCGGTTCCTCGAGAAGGAGCACCTGGCCCCGGTCGACCGCCGGAACGTCGGCGAGCGCGACGCGAAGACCGACCTCCAGGAGTTCACCCAGGGCGTCCTGCGCGTCACCCCGCTCTACTTCGAGCGCGCCGAGGGGGCGCCGAACGAGCGGCGCTACACCTCGCAGGTCCGCGTCGGCGACGAGATCCTGGGCGAAGGGATCGGTCCCTCGAAGAAGGCGGCCCAGCAGAGCGCCGCCGCGATGGCGCTCTCCACGTTACGAAAGCGTCATCCGGAAGCGCAGGCCGCGCCGGCGTCGAACACCGGAGGCCGGGTCATCGCGCTCGACAAGCGTCGCCGCCCACGTTCACCCCGTACGCCCGACAGCGGAGCGCCCGTCTAACCTCCATGCGCCTCAAGTCCCTCAAAGTCTTCGGCTTCAAGACGTTCGCCGAGGCGACGACGCTCGATTTCCACGACGGCACCACCGCGGTCGTCGGCCCCAACGGCTCGGGGAAGTCGAACCTGGTCGACGCGATCCGCTGGGTGCTCGGCGAGCAGTCCTCGCGCAGCCTGCGCTCGCAGAAGATGGAAGACGTCATCTTCGCCGGCAACAACACCCGCAAGCCGCTCGGGATGGCGGAGGTCACGCTGACCTTCGACAACGCGGAGCGCGTGCTGCCGCTCGACTTCGCCGAGGTGCAGATCACCCGCCGCGCCTACCGCGCCGGCGAGTCGGAGTTCTACATCAACCGCGAGCAGGTGCGCCTGCGCGACGTGCACGAGCTGCTGATGGGGACCGGGCTCGGGCACGGCTCGTACGCGATCGTCTCGCAGGGCCAGATCGACTCGATCCTCTCCTCGAAGCCGACGGAGCGCCGCGCGCTGTTCGAGGAGACCGCCGGGATCGGGAAGTTCCTGGCGCGCAAGAACGAGGCGCTGCGGCGGCTGGAGGCGACGGAGCAGAACGCGATCCGCGTCAACGACCTGATCGCCGAGCTCGAGCGGCGCGTCCCGGAGCTCGACACGCAGGTGCGGCGCGCGAAGCGCTACCGCAAGCTGACCGCGCGCGTGCGCGATCTGGAGATCCTCTCGTACCTGCGCGCGTCGTCGTCGCGGCGCGCGGAGCGCGAGCGCGTCGCCGCCGAGCTCGAGCAACACGAGAACGCGCGCGCCGCGGCGGCTGCGCGCGCGGCGCAGCTCGGCGCGCAGATCGCGACGCTGCGCGAGAGCCTCTACACGGTCGAGCTCGAGCTCGACAACGACCGCGCGGCGGCGCAGAACGCGCGCGCCGAGCTCGCCCGCATCGAAGCCGAGCTCGCCGCCGCGGTCGCGCGCCGCGACGGGCTCGAACGGCAGTCGAGCGCGGTCGTCGCCGACCGCGAGCGCGTCGAGGGCGAGCGCGAGACGCTGCGCGAGCAGATCGGCTCGCTGGAAGAGCGGCTCGCGCCGCTGACCGCGCAAACCGAAGGCTCGCGCGAGCGCGAGCTCGCGGCGTCGGCCGCCGTCGCCGACGCGCGCGGCGCGCTCGACGCGGTGTACCAGGAGCTGCGCGCGGTCGAGGCGCTCGCCGCCGAGCACGCGGCGAACGAGGCGGAGCGGCGCGCGCAGATCGCCTCGGCGCGCAGCGAGATCGAACGGCTCGAGCGCGAGCGCGCGAGCGCGCTCGCCGAGCGCGACGCGCAGGCGAAGGCCGCCGACGAGGCGCGCGG
>DATHLL010000514.1:0-2739 GCA_035488195.1 Candidatus Elarobacter sp.
CGAGACGTTCGGCGAGAGGTCGTAGCGCAGCGCGACGCGCGGCGAGACCGCCGCGTCGCTGCGCGCCGGCGGCTTCGTGATCGTGGTGACGCCGCGCGTCACGCCGATCAGCTCGCCGCCGGTGAACGCGACGTCGTCGTAGCGCGCACCGAAGAGCGCGTCGTAGCGCGCGCCGTGCAGGCGCGCCTGCAGCGCAACGCCGGAGATCGACTGCGCGCCGCTGCCCAGGCTCTGCAGCGAGCCGTCGCCGCCGCGCTGATCGCTGATCCCGTGCACGGCGCGCACGTCGGCGCGCGCTTCGAGATCGAGGTGCTCGCCCGGCTCGAGCCACGCGGCGAAGACGCCGTCCTCCCACGACGGCACGTGCTGCACGTAGCGCAGCACGCCGGGGTTCGCCGGCGCCTGATCGGCGACGTTGAGCACCGTCGTCTGGCGCGCGTACGCCTGCACCGCCGTCGACGTTCGCGCGCCGGCGTGGGCGAACGCGAGCGCGGCCTGCTCGAACGTTCGTCCGAAGTCGTAGTTCGGGCGTCCTTGGTCCTGCGCGTCGGTCGAGAAGAGCGCCGAGGCTTCGAGCGACGAGGCTCCGCCGGTGGTGCGCACGCGCAGCTCCGTCGCGTCGCTCTGGCTGCGCGCGATGTGGTCGACGCGGCTGCTCGCGCTCGCCGGCAGATCCCAGTACGCCTCTTGCGCCGTGGACGTCCACAGCGACGCCGCGAGCCGCGGGCCGATCGCGCCACGGTAGAACAGCGCGGCGTCGCTCTGCCCGAGCCCGCCGCCGCCGAAGGCGAGCCGTCCGTCGGGCGGCGCGCCCGGCGCGACACTCGGGCCGCGCGTGTCGAGCGCGAGGACGCCGCCGACGGCGCCCGAGCCGTAGAGCGCCGAGCCGGCGCCGCGCAGCAGCTCGGCGCGCGTGAGGTTGCCGGGCGGAAGCGCCTGCCAGTCGATCTGCCCGCCGAACGCGTCCTGCGCCGGGAGCCCGTCGGCGATGACGACGCCCCGGTCGTTCCCGGCTCCGCCGAACGAGACGCGAAGCTGCCCGTAGTTCGTGAACGCGCTGTTGCTGCGGTCGCGGTCGAACCCGGGGAGCGCGCGCAGCAGCGCGTCGGACGTGGCGGCGGGCGAGCTCTGGATCGCCGCGGCGTCGAGCACCGAGGCCGGCACGGGCAGCCGGTGGAGGCTCTGCTGCGACCCGGTCGCGACCCGGACCGCGCCGATCACCGGCGTCAGCCGCCGCAGCACGACCTGCACCGGCCGGGCGCCGTCGAGCCGGACGGTCGCGCGCTCGAACCCCGGCGCCTCGATCGTCGCCTGCGTCGCGAGCGAGGGCGCGCGCGGCACCGCGACGCCGTCGCGGCCGGTCGTCTCGATGTCGGAAAGTCCGCCCGGGACTTCGAACGTGACGACCGCCGCGGCGACCGGTGCTCCGGCGTCGTCGACGACGATCACGCCCGGTCCGGCGAGCGCCGCGACGACGGCGGCCACGATCAGCGCAAGCATGGAAGCTCATCCTAACACCAACCGCGCCGAATTCGCTCCGGACCGGGCGAAGGAGATGCGCGCGGGGCCGCGATACGGGAGCGGCGTGAGCGATCAGCGCGTGGGCTTCGTCGGCGTCGGGCGGATGGGCGCCAACATGGCACGCCGCCTGAAGGACGCCGGCTATGAGGTCGTCGCGGTCTACGACGTGCGGCGAGACGCCGCGGGCGAGCTGGCCGCCGAGCTCGGAGCCGAGGCGGCGCAGACGCTCGCCCGCGTGACGGAGCTCGCCGACGTCGTGATCACCGTCGTCACGGACGACGCCGCGATGCGCGCGATCTACGCGAGCGCGGGCGACTCGCTCCTGACGAACGCGCGCGGCAAGCTGTTCGTGAACTCCGCCACGATCACGCCGGACGTCCACGTCGAGGCGCAGCGGCTCGCCGAGCAGGCCGGCGCGTCGAGCCTCGAAGCCTCGCTCGCGAGCTCGATCCCGCAGGCGCGCGAGGGTTCGCTGTACATGATGGTCGCGGGACGGCGCGAGGCGTTCGAGCGCGCCGAGCCGATGCTGCGCCGGATGAGCAAGAAGCTGCGCTACGTCGGCGAGGCGGGCGAGGCCGGGAAGGTCAAAGCGCTCGTCAACATGGTGATGAACATCAACACCGCCGGGCTCGCCGAAGGGCTCGGGCTCGGCGAGGCGCTCGGTCTCGATCTCACCATGCTGCGCGAGGTCTTCGCCGAGACCGGCGCCGACTCGCGCGTCCTCGAGACCGACGGGCTCGACATGGAGAACCGCGAGCACGAAGCGTACTTCTCCGCCGCGCACGCGGCGAAGGACTCGCACATCGCGACCGCGCTCGCCGAGCGCGCGGGGCTCTCGCTCCCGCTCGCGGAGGCGACGGCGAAGCAGTTCGACGCGATGATCGCGCTCGGGCTCGGCGAGCTCGACAAGTCCGGCGTCGCGGAGCTCACCTTCGCCTCGCGGCGCGCCCGAGACGCGACCCGCACCTGAGATGCGTCGCGCGCTCGCGTGCGCGTTCATCGCCTGCGCGGTGATCGCGTGCGCGGCGTTCGCGGCGCTCGGCGGACGCGCCGGCGCGGCCGAGTCGACCACCGGCGCGATCGTGGGGACCGTCTCCGCGGCCGGTGCCGCGCCGCTCGCGCACGCGACGGTCACGGCCGTCGCCGCGAGCGGCCGGCACACCGCGGTCACCGACGCGCGCGGCCGCTTCACCCTGCTCGGGCTCGATCCCGCGACGT